>JBBQLD010000344.1:0-5287 GCA_038327555.1 Chitinophagales bacterium | reverse complement strand
TTTGCCATAAGTAGATTGGTTGGTGCCCCTCCAGGTTATATTGGATATGAAGAAGGTGGACAATTAACTGAAAAGGTGCGGCGTAAGCCCTATTCTGTAGTGCTTCTGGATGAGATTGAAAAAGCGCACCCGGACGTATTCAATATATTACTTCAAGTGCTTGACGACGGCCAATTGACAGACGGCATGGGCCGCAAAGTTGATTTTAAGAATACACTCGTGATCATGACATCGAATATAGGTGCACGTCAACTTAAAGACTTCGGACAAGGGGTAGGATTTGCGACACAGGCCCGTCAGGAAGCCGCGGAGGACAATGCTAAGGTGGTGATTCAAAACGCCCTGAAAAAAACGTTTTCACCCGAATTCCTCAACCGGATTGATGATGTGTTGGTGTTCAATTCCCTGGGTAGGCCAGAGATTTTCAAAATCATAGATAATGCTTTGGCGAGCTTGACCCTTCGTTTGGATAGCATGAAATTCTCTCTGGCATTAAGTGCGGAGGGTAAGGAATTTGTGGCGGAAAAAGGATTTGACCCGCAATTTGGTGCGCGTCCGCTCCACCGCGCTATCCAGAGATATGTTGAAGATCCACTCGCTGAGTTTATACTGGGCGAAAACCCTGTAGAAGGCTCCGCTTTGATGGCTACGCTCAATGAAGCTAAGGATGGACTCGTCATCGCATACGCAGTAACCGTACCTAAAGTACTAGACGAAGGCAGCACTTTAACCTTAGATCCAGAAGCCGATGTTTCGGCAAGCGATAATTAAAGTTCAAGCAGCTTTTAAATTGGTATAAAAGAAAGCGGCGATTCCGAACACTCGGAATCGCCGCTTCTGTTTATCACTACAGTTATATTAGCTAAATCAATCCTCCTCCTCCACCACCCCGGTAGGATTGCGTTCCCACATCAAGTAGGCTTTCAGAAACTCGTTGAGGTCGCCGTTCAGAATCGTATCCGGGTTATGGATTTTGTATCCAGAACGAAGGTCTTTTACCCAACGATCATCAAGTACATAGGAGCGGATCTGGCTGCCCCATTCGATTTTGCTTTTTCCTGCTTCGATTTTGTCTTGCTCTGCCTGGCGTTTGCGCAGTTCGAGTTGGTATAGTCGGCTTTTGAGCATGGTCATGGCCGTGTCCCGGTTGCGGTGTTGACTACGATCAGCTTGACATTCCGCTACAATTCCGGTGGGAATGTGTGTAACCCGTACCGCAGATTCTGTCCGGTTAACGTGCTGTCCACCCGCGCCAGAAGCCCGGAATACGTCCCATCGGATGTCGTCGGGATTGACAATGATTTCTATTTCATTGCCTTCGATGAGTGGGTAAACGAAAACAGAAGTGAACGAAGTTTGTCGCTTGCCCTGTGCGTTGAAAGGGCTGATGCGCACGAGGCGGTGTACCCCATTTTCACCTTTGAGCCAACCGTAGGCGTAGTCGCCCCGAATTTCGATACTGGCAGACTTGATGCCCGCAGCATCACCATCTTGTTCAAAAAGATCGATAACTTTGAAGCCGTTTCGTTCGGCCCACATCCGATACATTCGGAGAATCATCGCCGACCAGTCGCAAGCTTCGGTGCCACCAGCTCCGGCATTGATAGTAAGCACCGCGTTCATTTCATCCTCTTTTTGGTTAAGGGTGCTTCGGAATTCAGCATCTTCCAGGATGTTTAAAGTGCGCTGATACAACGTTTCTACCTCCTCTTCGGAAGTTAAACCTTCTTTTTGGAATTCAAACATTCCTTCAAGATCATCCAGCTCACGAGCGAGCTGGGCATAATCGTCGAGCCATTTTTTGCTCATGCCGATTTTTCGCTGGATGCCTTCGGCGCGTTTAGCGTCGTTCCAGAAAGTTGGGTCGAGTGTTTGGCTGGTTAGGTCGTCGACTTCTTTGGCGCGGTTATCCACGTCAAAGATACCTCCTAAGGACCGCCAGCTTGTCTTTCAACTCTTTGAGTTG
This sequence comes from Chitinophagales bacterium, assembly GCA_038327555.1. Lineage (GTDB taxonomy): Bacteria > Bacteroidota > Bacteroidia > Chitinophagales > Saprospiraceae > M3007. The sequence goes on along the minus strand of JBBQLD010000344.1, from coordinate 3,321 downwards.
TTCGATAGTCATTGGAAACGGATAGTTTTAAACTTTATTAAAGGACTTGAATATAAAAAACGAGTTCTGAATTGGCAGGAATTGTTCCTCCTGCTGTATCTTGATCACCATAACCGAGTGCTGGTGGGATGAACAAATAGGCACGGGCTCCGTGATTCAGGTGCAATACTCCTTCGTCGAAACCACCGATCATTTGACCTGCTCCGGCAGGAAACTGGATGGGTTGTCGACGGCTGTAGGAGTTGTCGAAGGGCGTACCGTTGGTAAGGCAGCCATAGTAGTGCACTTGAAGCACCTCGCCTTCCTGAACCGTTGCACCTGTTCCAATATCTTCAACGATCATTTTAAGTCCTGATGGTAATGTCGTCAAATCAAGATTAAGCATTCCGGTTCCATAAGCTTTTGCTTTTGCCTGTACTTTTTCGCCGATAATTTTTACAGAAGCATCAAGGGCACGAGCTGCTTCAGCTCTTTGCTCGAGCGAGATAATTTCGAGCAATACGAGTTCAAATCGGATTTCTTTGGTCTCCTTTTCAGCAGGCGGCAGATATTGACGCATATTTTCGTCCACATTCTGAAATATGGTCAAGCTATCTCCTTTGCCCATCAGCAGCGTAGCATCCATAAGTGGTGGATAATGGAGAAGTTCTTCCTTTGAAGCAGGAATTTCATATCTATAAACTCCTCCAGGATTCTTTTTTGAACTACTTAATAGAAAATTGCCGACATATACGTCCACATTAGCAAGAATAGCCTCACCGAGTTGGGGCTTGATTCCGCCTTTTTGGGTATGGTGTATATACCGATAACCATGTTCGGAGATGGTTTGTGCCTGCGTTGTAGCCACAATTGCAAGGCTAACTGCTAACAGAAATTTGAATTTCAACATTTTGAGTGAATGATGAAGGTTGAACCTGTTTTTTGCCCTTTGGAAAGCCGGCAATAAACGATAAATTATAGGGGGCTAAAATGGAGAGAGGATGTTTCAAAAGGAAGTCAAGCCGACCTCTTGAAACATCCTCAAATCTTATAAGTTTTGTTAGCGAAATGAATTTCGCCCTACATTAAAGTCCCATATCGATGTAGAACACCAAGTCAGCATTCGCTGGGATGTCATTGCCTGCGCCTTTTTCGCCGTAGCCCAATTTACTTGGGATGAACAACAAGGCTTTTCCACCACGGTTGAGGAGTTTCATTCCCTCATTGAAGCCAGGAATAAGACCGCCCACGCTGAATGGGGAAGGGCCACCACGATCGTACGAGTTGTCGAACATGAAACCATCTGCTTGTCTTACGCCGTAATAGCTGGTTGGAACGCTGTCGCCTTCTTTGATGGCAGCACCTGTACCTTGCTCAATGATCACGTATTCAAGACCTGAAGCTGATTTTTTAAGGTTGGCAAGTTTGTTGCCTTTGTAATCAGCCAGCATGGTTTTTATTTTATCGGCAATCAACATGCCTTCTGCTTTGGCACCTTCTGCTTTTTGCATTTCGGCTTGCTCCCGTTGTTGAATGATTTCAGGCGTAAGAATTTCTACAAGTTTAACCTCGTAGCGTATTTCTTTAACCTCGCCGAAATCTTTAGGAATACCCTTTTTCATAATAGAGTCAAGCGGCTGAATAACAGTAGCACTGTCACCTTTTGCCATCATTAGGAGGGCTTCAAAAACAGAAGGTACTTTACCTTTCATTTGGGAAGAATCAGGTAGGGAAACCTCCCGTGGACCACCTCCGTCGCGGGTAGTGCTTTGCACGAGTGAATCGTTCAACCAGGTGTTTACGCTGATGAGAACTGTGTTGCCATAAGTGGCTTTTGGGCCAGCAAGATTGGTGTGGTTGGTGACGATATTACCATTTGGAGTGGTTACCCCTTTGCCTTTTTGGCAAGCGATTTGAGCAATGGTGAAAAGCGTCAAAACAGACAAAATCAATAAGTTGCGCATTCTTGTCGAGTTAAGTGAATGATAGTTTTAAGTTTCAAGTTTCAAGTTGAAATTATCAAGTTGAAAGTATCAAGTTGAAGGTGGTGCGTTTCAGGGTAAAAGGAGCTGAAATTTACCACGTTTTTCAGCCAGCCAAAATCTTGTCTTTGTATTCTGGCAGTATACTTTTGAATTTTTCGATGGTGGCTTTCAGGCTGTCATGCGAGTAGGCTCCGGAAGCGTTTTTGTGGCCACCACCTTTAAAATGTTTTTTGCAAATTTCCTGGACATCAATGTTCCCCTTGGATCGCAGGCTCAGTTTAACTACCGTTGGTTGGTTGTGGATGAATGCTGCGATGCGCACGTCTTTCACACTCAGCAGGTAGTTTACAATGCCCTCTGTATCGCCGCGCTGGATGTCAAATTCTTCATAATCCTTTCTGGAAAGCCAAATCATCGCGGTTTTAAACTCGGGAAAAAATTCCATCCGATTACTGAGGCAATGGCCGAGCAAGCGGAGGTTTTTTTCTTTGTTCGAGTTGAAAATCATGTCTTGGACTCCCGTATCGTCTGTACCTCGCTCTACCAAATCAGCGGCGATGCGAAAAACTGTAGGGTTCGTAGCAAATCGAAAAGAGCCAGTATCCGTCACGATACCCGTGTAAATACATTTTCCTACGGTAGGGGTGATCTTTGCGCGATCCCCAATCCCGTCAATGAAGCGATACACCAGTTCGCAGGTGCTGCTTGCCTCTGTTTCTGAGAAAATGAAGTCTGCAATTGGATCCGGATAGAGGTGGTGGTCGATCATAATGCGCTGAATCGGCAGGTCTCGCACATAGTCGCCTAGTTTGTCAATCCGCTCTAAAGCATTGAAATCCAAGAAAATAAAAAGATTTTTCTTGTTGATCACCTGTTTGCATTCTTCTGGTTGGAGGTCCCAGATCAAAATATCACTGGCGCCCGGAAGTGCCTCAAATTCTTCCGGATATTCGGATGGGAACAGGATATGAACGGTATGCCCATACTGTTCCAAATAGTGTAGCATTGCCAAAGAACTACCAATAGCGTCGCCGTCAGGGTTGCGATGGGAAAAGATGGCAACGTTCTGCGGAACATGAATTATTTGACGAAGCGAGCTCGGGAATTCCATTTTTTTGAAAAAGGTCGGCAAAAGTACAAGCTTCGCGGCGAAACGACCTTTTTGCCACAGATTATTTTTTTAAAAACCTTTTTTTGTACCCCTTTTGAAATATAATCTTGGAATACCTTTGCGGCCTTTTAGAGGTTATGAAGTGATAAAGTGATGGAGTGATGAAGTGATGGGGTGATGAAGTGATGGGGTGATGAAGTGATGGGGTGATGAAGTGATGGGGTGATGAAGTGATGGGGTGATGAA
>JBBQLD010000343.1:0-5295 GCA_038327555.1 Chitinophagales bacterium | reverse complement strand
AAACTGTCAATGAACTTCAGGATCAGTCAAATCAAAATGTAAACCTCGATCAGGACTAAAACCTTTTGTGTCGTCAAGTGATTTTAGGATTATATCTCTTCTCTTAACCTTCTGTAAACTTGTTTTAGGACGAGACAGATGGGGTGATGAAGTGATGGGGTGATGAAGTGTTAGAGTGATGAAGCGATAAAGCGAGGCACTCTATCACTTCATCACTCTATCGCTTCATCACCCCATCACCCCATCACCCCATCACTTCATCACCCCATCACTTCATCACTCTATCGCTTCATCACCCCATCACTTCATCACCCCATCACTCCATATGCTCATTCTCCATTTAAGATCGGCAGCAACACTTCCACCCGGGTGCCTGAACGTTGGCCATTTGTGATATCTGCCAAGTCTTGGATCAGGATAAAATTATCGCCTGGCCGCTTCTGGATTTGATGCAACAAAAGCAGGCGTTCATGTGTAATTTCCATGCCACGTGAGCGATGTTTTTGAAACCCTGCCCCGGCTTGTGCTGCGGCTTTTTCCTGGCCTTTGTTGTACCCTACCCCATCGTCTTCAATAGTACAGCGCAGTAGGTATTCGTCGTCGGGCATGACTTCAAATCGGATGGTTAGGCGACCTTCCTGCCGGGGGCGAAGGCCGTGTTCGATGGCGTTTTCGACAAAAGGCTGTACGATCATCGTGGGTACGAAGAGTTCGTCAAGCTCCTCGTTTTTGGGTGCAATGATCTGAAAATCAAGCCGATCCCGAAAACGTAATTTTTTATTGATGTCCAAATACCGATCCAGAAATTCGATTTCCTGCTCCAGAGAGACCTCTTCTAATTCCGAATATTCCAGGGTGTGGCGCATCATTTTGGCAAATTTAGCCAGGTAGGATTCTGCCTCCGTGTTGCGCCCGGAAGTCACCAGACCCTGAATCGCATTCAGGGAATTGAACATAAAATGCGGATTCATCTGCGCCCGCAATGCGCGGAGCTGAAGTCCGGCCACCCGAAGCCGGGCCATTTGACTTTCCTGGCGGCTGCGTTCCAGTTGGTGTCGGGCTTCTAATTCCTGGCGTTCATTGTCGCGCAATTTGCTAAAATGCGCCTGATTGAGTTCAGTCACTTGTCTTTGCCACTCGAATGCGTTCTCAAAATTGCCCGTATTTTCATACAGTGAGGCTAACCGTTGGCTAACTTGCGCCAAATGATAGAGGTCATTCCCCTGCTGGCCTATTTCCCAGGCACGCAGGAAATGACGTTCTGCTTCCGGCGTGTTTTCCAACTGAAAATATAACCCTGCGCTCCAACTTTCTATCTTTGAAAGGTTGGTAAAATCGGAAGGTTTGGCGGGAGGATCGTAATCAGCAGCAGCTTGCCCGAACAAATTGAACGCCTTGGGCGCATTGCCTGCTAAGGTGGCCAGAATACCCAGGTTACTGAGTGCCAGCGTTTTTGCCTCAGATTCTCCTGAACCTGCCTTATTAAGTGCCTTCTCAAAATGACCTTGAGCAAGTTCCGCATCGTTTCGGGCGAGAGCTGCCCGGCCCGCATTTAGATAGTGCCAGGCCATACGCGGCCGAAGTTGGTATTTTTCCACAATGGGCAATACCCTCCGATAAGCCTCCTGACTTTTATCTTCCTCGCCGAGGTATTCATATAGCTCTCCAAGACCACTGAGTATCAGGGTTTTGATGTACCAGTCTTTGAGCGTGGCAGTCTTTTCTTCTAATTTTAGGAAGTCTTTTTCTGCCTCCATCAGGCAATCGAGCGCTTTACGGGGGTTTCCAATCAAGAGATAGAAAAAGCCTTCGCGACAAGTGACGTGGGCACGAAGCCGCGGCGGGGCATCTTCACCCAATAAACGCTTGGCGCGTTGGAGCGCATCTTCGGCAGCCGTCCAATCGCGTTGGTTGAGGTTGGTTGCTGCAATATCAGCCCAGGTTTCGGCCAAAGCCCAGCCGTCAGCAAGACTTTCGAGAATGCTAACCGCGAGCCTCGCGTGAAGCAAAGATTGCTCATGCCTGGACCATTGGTTTTCCAGAAAAGCCGCGCTTCGGTGGTACGAAAGGCGGACATCAAAAGGGCTACGGGGAGTGAGCAAACGCCCCAGCTCCGCAAGCGCGTACTTTGCTTGTTCAAAATCCGTAAACGCCCAGCGCGAGAGGTTATCACTCAAGCGGCGCAAGAGAGTGCCGTCGTCAGCAGGAGGTTTGGACTGGTTAGATAGACCTTGCATATTTCAGCAAATTTAGGGCATTTTTCCACTTTGCCCCCTGCCTAATTTCTCCATGACATATAATTTATGGCTGCGCCCAATCGGCAAAGTCCGCCCGACAATCTCAACCTCGGCTGCCGAGAAGGATTCAATCTTGTCAATAGCCACCATAAATGAACGATGGATGCGCAAGAAATTATCAGAACGCATCAAGTCTTCCAGTTCGCCCAATTGATAGTGCGTATTGTAGGCCTTTGACTTGGTAACGATTGAAACTGAATCTTTTAGGCTTTCTACAAACAGGATTTCATCCAAGTAAATTTTAACTGAACGCTTGCTGACGGTAAAAAAATAATACGGTCGGACAAGATGCTCCGCCGGCTTTTGCGCGCTGGCATCAGGGCTTCGCTGCGGCTGAAGGAGTTTGTTGACCGCTTTGGTGTAGCGCGCAAACTCGATAGGTTTTAAAAGGTAATCGATCACCTGCAATTCAAAACCCTGAACGGCGTATTGATGGTAAGCAGAAGTGATAATGACGCGTGGCTGGTGCAGCAGTGTTTTTAAAAACTCCAAACCGTTCAGTTTGGGCAGGTTGATGTCGAGAAACATCACGTCCACCGGATTTTGACGCACCACATCGAGGGCTTTGATGGCGTCGTAACAAATGTGGGTGAGTTCCAAAAACGGGGTTTGGTTTATGTATTCCGCCAAAATTTCAGCAGCCAGTGGTTCATCTTCAACGATGATGCACTTGAGTGGGTGTGGAAATTGCGGGCTTGGGAATTGCGGAATAGCTTGTGGCATGGGCATAGACGAAACGTTTTTCTCGAAAATAACGCCCGAAAAATAGGAAAAAAGGTGGGAAACAAGCGAACAGCTTTCGACCAAAACGTTTCCTGAGTAGGTGACCTTCGGTTACCTTGGCTGTATGAGCTGCTCTAGAAGATATGGCTGCGTTCCAAGTCAGCCTACCCAAAAATTTGGGAAGCCTACCGCCTCAGAGCACTGGGTAGCGTTTTCCAAAAAGTGTGTCTGTAAATCAAATTTGGCTGGGAAGCATTGTTTTGTTATTCTTGACAGACCTTTTGGACAGTATCGATTATTTAATCTTAAAATAGTTTAATAGCCATTTGTTTTCAATTGCATAAGCACCTCATCTAAACCGCCCCTCATAAAATTCCACCACCCGCTCATCCGTGATCACATCCTGTAGCCTGATTCGATGCCGCAGTACCACGCCCTCCAGGGTGCGGCATCGGCTGAGCGCAACGTAAAGTTGACCATGCTCAAAAGCACCGCCGCCGAGGTCAATCAATACCCGATCAAAAGTCTTGCCCTGACTTTTATGGATCGTGATGGCCCAGGCTAAGCGCAGGGGGTACTGATTGAAAGAACCGACTACCTCGGTTTCGAGTCCTCCAGCCTGGCCGCCTTTATACCGGATGATTTCCCATTCGATTTTTGCCACTTCTATGCGGCGTTTTTTGCCACCTTGATCTTCGGTTTCTACCACAATTGTATCATGGGTCAATTGGGTGATTTTACCGATGGTGCCATTCACGAACTGGCGCTCTTCGAGATCATTCCGAACAAACATAACCTGAGCGCCTTTGCGCAAGCGGAGCCCGAAATCGGCAGGGTACAGACCTGGATCAAACTGGCCTTTTACGTCTGCAATAAACTCGTACTCAGGCGCTTCGAGCAAGGAAAGTTCTCGCTGATTAATCTTGTCGGCGGTGGCATTTCGGGCACACAGGGTGATGTAGCCATCGGTTTCAGAAAAGTCGGGCGAATGCCGTTCATTCAAATCTTCCAGATCGTCATAGTCAACTTCATTAACCCGAACAGCTTCCAGAAGTCGAAGGAAATGCCGGGATTCTTGGCGGTATACTTTGCGCAATTCCAGGGTTTCCAATTGAAAATCAGGGTCTTGGAAGATCTTTCCTGAAAAAAAATAGGGACTTTCGTAGTACTCGCTGAAATAAGCTGCTTCCACGGGGTCGCGCGTCACCACTGGCGGCAGTTGAAATAGATCGCCAAAAAAAACGACTTGCACCCCGCCAAAGGGTAGGTAGTTTTCACGGTTTACCCGCAGAAATTTATCCATGCCATCAAGTAGATCTGCCCGAACCATGGAGATCTCATCAATGACCAGCACCTCCAGATTTTTATAAATCCGCAGCAAATCTTTCCGCGTTACTTTACGGGCCGCCTCGCCAGGAGTGACAATGCGTGGCGGAAAGCCAAAAAAGGAATGGATGGTTTGACCTTGTACATTCAGCGCGGCTACTCCTGTCGGGGCCAACACGGCCACTTTTTTGTGGGAGGTATTGCGAAAAAGTTGGAGCAGGGTACTTTTGCCTGTACCCGCCTTCCCGGTGATGAAGAGGTGGGTATCGGTTTTTTCCAGCACGTCTAGCGCGTGTCGGAAGTCGTCGTTGAGATGAAGTGGTGGTTGGCCTAGCATGGTAGCGCAAAGATGCGCAGAACTGGCCATTGGCTTTCTAAATGCGCAAACTCGTCGGCAAAATTCTGCGGTCGACAAAGTGAGGGCTATTTTCACAGATTATTTTTGGAGATGGCTTTGTTGGTTTTTTTGACAGGATTTAAAGGATGGACAGGATTTAATAGGGGTATAAATCCTGTTAAAAAAATGTAAATCCTGTCAAAACAATGTAAACACCTACTTTCAGCCTTACACTTTTTTATTTTGAAAATTTGGGCGTACAAATTGCTTGTCATTCTGAACGTAGTGAAGAATCTGAGGCTGAAGGCTGAAGCTTTTTCTTCTAAATTTCAGGCCTTCAGCCTCAGATTTTTCACTACGTTCAGAATGACAAGCCGCAAAAAAGAAGTGTACAGCTAGGTAAAACACCCACAACATCCAGTACTATGCACAAAATAACTATCCTTTCTATCTCTGTCATCCTTTCCAGTCTTTGGGCCTGCCAAAACAACACATCTACCCATTTCCGCGGAGCCACAGCCAGTGCTGAATACATTCAAGGTTCGCTGGATGGTACGCGTACTGGCACTTTCCTACATCAAAATCCGCGAACTTCGGGCCAAAACCGAGCTA
>JBBQLD010000342.1:0-5304 GCA_038327555.1 Chitinophagales bacterium | reverse complement strand
TGTATTTGCGCTGCTTGGCCTCCGAAAAATCTTCCTTGCCAATCGCCATGAGTTTGCTCAATTGAATGCCGATGACCCCCACAAAACTGTACGCGATGATTTCTTTGGCTTTGTCGCTGATGCGCAGTTGGGTTTCCCAATTGGGGATGTTGGCTACTTTTTCCAAAAAAATTCGGGCGGGCGTGGCGTAAGGTCGGATGGCCTCGATGAGTTGTTTGGTCAAGCCTTCATTGAACGACTTTTTGCCCGTAACGAAGCCAAAATTTGCCTCGTTGATCTGCTCGATGTTGTAGATCTTTTCGGCATACTGCACGGTTGGCGCCTTCAGGTTTTGGAGCAGGGCTTTCAGATCGGCGAGTTGGTTGTGGATTTCCTGCACCGTGCCGTTGACGTTCAGCGTGAGGGTGCTGTCGCTGATGCTTTGAATGATGATCTTGTTGGTTTCGTTGGACATGGTCAGGAGAAATTGGCATTGTCAATTTTGTCAATGTTGTAGATCTTTTCGGCATTTTGGGTGATGGTTTTATCGCCAATATGGACGCTCCCGCCCGCAGTAATGGTGGAATCAGTCACTACATTTTTACTATTCACCACCGAAATAGCGTGTTCCATTTCCGCCCGCAGGGCAGGGGCATCGGGTCGGGCGGAAGTCTCGGCGGTGTTGTCTTCGATGTCGCGCAGCAAATCGAGCAGGCCGGCGCGGATCTGGTTTTGGGTCAAATTCGATTCAGCATTGCTGACTGTTCCAAGCCGAATTTGCTTTCTGATATCTTGAAAGCGAGCGGATTGAAGGATGGCTTCGTCCAGTTTCGGGCTACTGTCCAAAAGCAGGCGGAGTTGTTGGAGTGCGTCGGCCAGGTCGTTGCGGGCTATAAGATCCCGGATTTGTTGGAGGAATTGGGTCGTCGTCATGTTATGGGTTAGGTAAGTGCTTGAGTGCGAACAAATGTAGGAGGGATTTTCATCTATATGCTCAGATTTATTCCCGGCGCTTTCTGTTAAAATTCTCAGCAATGACCACAATCACTCCTTGCACTTACGCTCGTTGTACCCCGGAACTCCGTTCCGGGGGGATTAATGGGGAAATAAAGGTCGTTTTATTACCCAAAAAACCCTCGGAACAGAGTTCCGAGGTACTTAGCCCGCCCGCTACGGTGTTTTCACCAAGCGCACAACCTGAGTGTTCATGCTTTAGGGAGCCCAGAAATCAAGGAATAAGCATAAAACTCGCAGAAACGCCGCCCCGAACTAGGAGCTGCATAAACCTACTACTTAGGGTCTATTTCAATTACTTGGATCGGCTCAGTTCCCCAATTCTCCGGCATACACTGGTAAAAAATCTTAGACGTATTACAAACCTGAAATTCATTCACTTCCACAAAACCGGACGTTTTCTTCAAGGTGAATTTGCGCAATTTCCCGCGTACATCCCACTCGCTTACGGTAAGGCAATCGGTGAACTCCTCCCTGCTTGGAGATATTTTTCGACCCTTGTAAACTAAAAAGTATTGACTCCCAATCACCCAGAAAATTAGGCTTTCTTCAACCCTGGATTTACAAAAATTAAAACTTAACGCAGACGTAAAGTGCACTTTAGGCAGGGTCCAGAACCACGGCGTTACCTTGTGGTCATGCGAACCGGCCTCTATTTTTCCATACTCATCCTGCTCTCGGCATGTACCCGCCGAAATGTCGAAACCATTACCATCAAAGGGTCTGACACCGAGGTAAACCTTGTGCTCCAGCTCGCTGAAGCCTATATGGACTCCGATCTGGACGTATCCGTCAACATCACAGGGGGTGGAAGCGGCGTGGGCATCGCCGGATTGTTGAATGGAAATACGGACGTGGCCAATTCCTCCCGGGATATCAATCCATACGAACTGACCCTGGCTGCCGAGCGCGGTGTTGCCGTAGTGCCTTTTGTTTTTGCTGCCGATGCGCTCGCCATCATTTGTCACCCAAGCGTGCCGCTGGACAGCCTTATCCTGAAGGATTTGGGAAAAATATTTTCTGGCGAAATTCAAAACTGGCAACAACTCGGCGGCTCAAACGCTAAAGTGTCCCTGTACGGGCGGCAGAGCAATTCAGGTACTTTCATGTACTTCCGCGAACGGGTCTTGGGCAAAGACTATGACCCTGGCATCAAACAAATGAATGGAAACGCCCAAATCATCGAAGCCGTAAAAGCCGACCCCAATGCCATTGGTTATATCGGATTTGGTTATCTGACGGACGAAAGTGGCGCCCTAAGGGATGGCATTAAAGTGATCAAACTAGCAAGTATGCAGGGTCAAAATGCCATTTCCCCGCTCGACAAAGCAGGAATCAAAGCAGGTTTGTATCCACTTACCCGACCACTTTATCAATTCACCAACGGAGAACCAAGGGGCAAAATCCTCGCTTTCTATGAATTTGAAAAAAGCCCGTTTGGGCAGAGTATCATTGCTAAAAATGGCTATTTACCCGCTTCAGAAGCCGGTTTGGCAAACAATTCCAGACAATGAAAAGGCGACTATTTTGGGATATATTCTTTAAAAATGCACTGAAGGCAGCAGCATGGGTTTCCGTGTTGACGCTGGCAGGCATTTTTTTGATGCTGCTGATCAACAGTGTCCGGGCTTTTGAGACAATCTCCTTCGCTCAGTTTTTTTCCGGGACAGCCTGGAATCCTGCGGCTTATGGCGAGGCAACGTATGGCATCGGGGCCATGCTGTTCAGCACTTTTTTAGTGACCCTCGGCGCCATGTTGATTGCGGTGCCTTTGGGCATCGGTACGGCGGCCTTTTTATCGGAGATTGCCTCTCCCCGTGTCCGAAACATATTGAAGCCCGCCATCGAAATGCTCGCTGCGGTGCCTTCGGTGGTCATTGGCTTTTTAGGCATCGTATTGGTCGCGCCAGCCTTGGCGAAATTGTTCAATCTGCCACACGGTTTGAATGCGCTCAATGGTGCTATCTTATTGGCTGTCATGGCTTTGCCTACATTGATCTCTGTCATGGAAGATGCCATTCATTCGGTACCAAAATCTTACAAAGAAGCCAGTTATGCGCTGGGCGCCAACCGTTGGGAAACACTTGTTCGGGTCACTTTACCTTCCTGCACTTCGGGTATTTTGGTTGCCATCATGCTCGGTTTGGGCCGCGCACTGGGCGAAACAATGACGGTGCTCATGGCCACGGGCAATGCCGCTGCCATGCCGCATGGGTTTTTTGATTCTGTTCGAACGATCACGGCCACCGTGGCCATTGAAATGGGTGAGGTGCCCTTTAGAACACCGCATTATTACAGCCTGTTCGCATGTGCGCTGATACTTTTTCTCATCACCCTATTGGTTAATGTAGCCGCAGAACGAATTGCGGCAGGGTATAGAAGAAAAGGCCAATGAAACGAAAAATCATTCAAATGCTCGGCCTGGCGCTGATGATTACGGCTACCCTTCTGGTGGTGGCTATTTTGGGCGTTGTGCTGTTTGATCTGAGCTCAAAGGGAGCGCCCTCGATTTCCTGGGCGTTTCTAACCCAGTCGCCCAAACATGGCATGACCGAAGGGGGCATCCTGCCAGCCATTTTCGGTACGACGGCAGTCACACTGCTTTCCACACTGCTGGCAATGCCGCTGGGCATTGGTTGTGCGGTATATTTGCATGAATATGCCCCTGACAACACCTTCTCCAGATTGATTCGCGCTTCTATCCGTAACCTGGCCGGCGTGCCGAGTATTGTGTATGGGTTGTTTGGTGTGGCCATTTTTGTGCAGTTTTTTGGCATGGGCGCGTCCGTGCTGGCGGCTGGATGCACCTTAGGCCTGTTGACGTTGCCTTCCATCATCACGACCACGGAAGAGGCCCTGCGCAATGTGCCGCGCCTCACCCGCGAGGGAGCGCTGGCGCTGGGTGCTACAAAATGGGAAACCATCCGAACCGTTGTCTTGCCCTCGGCCGTGCCGGGCATTCTTACTGGGGTAATTCTTGCATTGTCGCGCGGCGCGGGTGAAACAGCCCCGATCCTATTCACAGGCGTGGCATTTTACACGCGCTACTTGCCGGGTTCGGTCATGGATGAGTTTATGGCCTTGCCGTACCATTTGTACATATTGTCCACGCAACACCACGCTATTGAGCAGGTGCGTCCCTTGGCTTATGCCACAGCCCTGACCTTGATAGGCTTGGTTTTTATGCTCAATTTAACCGCCTTTTGGGTGCGGGCAAAATATCAACATGGAAAAGACTAAGATTGAAATCCGCGACTTGGACCTGTTTTTTGGAAAAAAACAAGCCCTGAAAAATATTTCCCTCCATATTCCGGAAGGTAAAATTACGGCACTCATAGGCCCCTCAGGCTGTGGCAAAAGCACACTCCTGCGTTGCTTAAACCGGATGCATGACCTCAATCCGCAGGTGAAAATGTCTGGTATAATCCAACTGGATGAACTGAATCTCTTGCATGGGAACACTAATCCTGTGCATCTGCGCCGTCGGGTAGGCATGGTATTCCAAAAGGCCAACCCGTTCCCCAAAAGCATTGCCGAAAACGTGGCCTACGGCTTGAAAATAAACAATTTGTGCCACAAAACTCAAATGGCCACACGGGTAGAAAAAAGTCTGCGCGATAGTTTTTTGTGGGAGGAAGTAAAAGATGAATTAGCGGAATCGGCACTTACCCTGAGCGGCGGACAACAGCAGCGGCTCTGTATCGCTCGGGCCATTGCGGTGGAACCGGAGATTATTCTGCTCGACGAGCCATGCTCCGCACTTGACCCCATTTCAACTGGGAAAATTGAAGAACTGATGCTGAAATTGCGTGGAAGATTCACGCAGGTAATCGTTACACACAACATGCAACAGGCGCAGCGGGTAGCGGACTACACGGCGTTTATGTACCTGGGCGAATTGGTAGAGTTTGGCGAGACGAAACAGATTTTTGAAAATCCGCGGCAGGATTTAACGCGGAATTATGTGGAGGGGCATTTCGGGTAAGTTCCTAAGGAACGCGGCACCAATAACTTAGTCATTTGATGCCACCCTTTGTTCCATCATACGGCCCCTATTTTTCTTTAAATAGCCCCATTCGCAGAAAAATAGGGTTGTCAGATGAAAAAATGGTTGACCTAAAATGATTAAGTTATTGGTGCCGCGTTCCTAAGGAACGGTGTCAAAATAACTTCCCAATTTGATGCCATTCTTTTGCCGCCATCCATCCTATCTTTTTCGTTAAATAGCCCCACTATTCGCCTCAAAAGATAGTTGGCTAACGCCAAAATAATAGGCCTGAAATTGGAAAGTTATTTTGACACCGTTCCTTA
>JBBQLD010000341.1:0-5311 GCA_038327555.1 Chitinophagales bacterium | reverse complement strand
AACCGACAAAGACTTCGTGCCCCTGCCTCTAGGCCACGGGGTCGGGAACGAATGCACTTTTTGACCTGGCAGCCCAGACAATGACCTGTTTACCGTTTTTGCCGGCGCAGATATTATGGAAGTGCTGTTGCTAGAGGTGTACGACCGCTGGGGGGAACATCTGTTTGAAAAACGCCATTTCTTACCAAATGATCCCAGTCAGGGATGGGACGGATCGTACCAGGGAAGCCCGGTAGGGCCGGGAGTGTATATATATTATGTCGTGGTAGAGATCCTGGATGGACGGACAGTGGATTTGAAGGGGATTGTGACTTTAGTGCGTTGAGTTGTTTCCCACCGCGCTTGGTGTTTTCATAGTAATCGATGTTCTTAAGTTGCGTTAAAAAATCCTTGATTCTAAAGTTCTCGCTGTTGAACGTAAGGTTATTTTGCATGGGGAGCGATTCGCTCAAGGCTACTTATTTTATCGCCGGGTATAGTGCCTCAGTCTGCTGAAGGCTGCGCGTGAGCTTAGCGCTTTTTGTGTTTACTATCTTTTTGTTCCACAATATTGAAAATCAATCCCCCTTGTAAGCCTAAACAATAGTAGCGCTGTGCCAGAGGATAATTTTCGACGGTAATATTGCGGAGCGGAATATTTGCTTTCGCAGACAATTGCCAACGGATATTTTTGGATATATTTCTGGAATAACCATAGGAAGCCCATAAGCCTATACCGTGTTTTTTGATAAAAACGCCAGAACTACTTTGACTGGAAAACTCAGTCGATTGACCGAATTCATTGTACATCGTCCCCGAGAAATTGAAAAATAAATTCAAGTCCAAACCAGCAGCAAGTTCCCAAGCCCTTTTCTTGTTCAGGTTTTGATAGCCAACGCCCATTGGGAAATCCAGCCATTGGTAGTAGTTGTACGCTTGGTTGGAATAAATAGTAGTGGTCGCCACGGTTTTGTTCCCCATGGTCTGAGCGATGACTTGGCCTGTAGCATCCACCGTCATGGTCAAGACTCCCAGTACCGTCTCCACTTTTTCATTGGTGTAACTGACTGTAAATTTCTCGTTCAATCGCCTGTAATCCAATCCTGCACGCAGCAGCAAGCCATTCTTATTGGAAAAGGTATAGTATGTGCTGGCCGATATTGCTTCCAATTGTTTTTCGCTTCCTTTTCGATTTTTCAAGAATGCTTCATTGGCAACCACTTTTGGGTTGTTGCCAAGCACTTTTAAAGGCAAGGCCATCCCTGCATGGAGGGATAAAGCATGGGGGAAAATTCTTGTCCGCTTTCTTTCCTTTTTGCTCGGCTTTCGAGCGGGCCTCTTCTGGTCGGGTTTCAATTCCGGGGTTGCTTCCGATGGCGTTTTTTTGTCTTCTTTTATGTCGGAAACGGGTACTAGATTCAACAGGCTTTGGTTTGGAATGGCCTGTGCGGGCGCAATTTCCAATGCCTCAGGTTCTTGGATCTCCGAAACAGGAGAATGATCCGGGAGGCGAGGAGTCGGGATTTCCACAGCAATACTTCCTGATTTTGAAGCGGGAAGACCTCTGCTTAACACCTCCGAAAAGGCCTCCTTTTGAACAACATGAGCGTCAGCGCGTAACTTGTTTTTGGGCTGTGTTGATTGGTCGCTTGTCTGAACCTTATTTTCAAGTGCAGGATTTGGGACTTTGCTCACAGCAGGTTCTGATACTTGGCTGGAGGATTGCTTTGCATCCTTCCATGCAGCCTCTTCCAATTTTTCTGCCGATAGACCCGCGCCCAAACCGACGGTATTGGTTTTCCACCACAACAAACCAAGGAGGCAAAACACCCCAATGCCCCAAAAAAACCAAATAATGGCTCGGCGCTTCTTTTTCTTTTTTAGATGTGGCTCAATATTTTGCCAAACCTCCTCATGGTTTGCCATTGGGCGGTCTGCGTCGAACAGGTCTTTGGCCAGTTTTTCAAAATTGTCGAGATTCATGACACGGTAAGTTCTTGTGAATGGAAGATTTTTTGCAGGTTCTGTCTGGCTCGCATGAAAATGGTACGGGCGCTGCTTTCTTTTATCAGAAGCATTTCTCCAATTTCGCTATGTGAATAGCCATCAATTACGTGCAAGTTAAAAACCAAATGTTGATTTTGGGGCAGTACTTCGAGTATTTGCAAGATGTCTTCAACGCCTAATTGTGCCAATACATCTGGTTGTATACCGAGGCCAATTGCCTGGTCTTCAAGATGCTCAAGCGGGATTTTCAGCTTCCGGAATTTGTCAAGGCATACATTAATAGCAATACGTTTACACCAGCCCATAAAAGGCTTTTCTTCGTTTTGGCAATCTTTAATATGGTTGAAAATCAGGATCAATGCCTCCTGAACTAAATCCTGTGAAGCAGCCTGATTGCGCTCGTACCGTCGGCAGACAGACAAAAGAAAGGGCATCAGCAGATCCATCATCTGCCGTTGCGCCTTTCTTTCGTAGTCTCGGCAACCTTTCAACAAGTTTTTGAATTCAAGGTGCATTATAGCTCTTTTTTTATTTTAAAATCGCCATTCACGGCCTGAGGCTGGCCAAACACATCGTAGGCGGTGCCACTGAAATTTCCACTAATGAAAACGCCATCGTCTGCTGAAATGCTCAATGAGATGGCAGGACTTGCACTGTTCAATATGGGATATACAGGGTTGGGTAGATCGTCGCTCGTATTCAGGAAAACATTAGCGGAATAAGTGCCAAGGCCCTGATATTGCCTAAGGTCAAGCGTGAACCTGCCGCCCAGGGTCAATGCTTCCAGCACCATCCAGTTGGTGGTTACATTGGTTTTTTTGTAGAATCGGGTGGGGGCAGCGGAGTAGGGGGTAGTGCCTACATTCAAGTGAAAATAATCTTCTGGGTCGGTGCAAGCGTTCATTATCCCCAAATTGATCTCAGTGGTGTCGCTGATGCTAATTTCAAGGCTTGCCTTGAAGTTTGTCAGGTCATAACCAGTAATCAGCAGCTCGGGGAATTCAATACAGTTCAGGGCCAGGCTAAAATCAATCACCCCGGGCGAACTGAGCGGAAAGAGCCGGATTTTTCCAGGGTACTGCACCGCTATTTGCCCAAGTGCAACGGGCGCCCCCGCACAATCCAGTATCTGTCCCGAAACATGGATGAAATATTGCTGAAGCGTGTTTGGAAGATAAATATCGCCCAGGTCAAAATCTTGCGCGTAAGGCCCGATGTTTTCCTGGTAAAGAATGTTGCCGCAGAGGTCTTGGATAGTAATTTTCAAGAGGGCACCCTTTGGTACGGAACCGCAGAAGAAACCTTCTATGTCGGTATAACCCCAGTAAATGAAATTATCGGTCAAGTCTTCCACAATGACTTTGGTGTAAAAAGCCGGGGTCGAATCAGTCTGAAAAATTGTGCCTGAAAGACAAATGGGCTCAAGCGCGATATCGCAGTTCCAATAGCCACCACTGGGGACGCTGCAATGGTAGCTTCCGTTGGATTTTGTGCAGACGCCTTTCAAAAGCCAACGTTCTTCTTCCAAATCGAAATACCACAGCGGAATCTCGGTGGGGGCGCCAGGGTCTAAACTGGGCGGGATGGGCAGTTCCAGATCGGCCGTTTCCCCGTCTTTGATTTTCAGTTTTTCCCCAAATGCTGTTTCCAACTCCAAAGCCATCATTCCGTAACTGGCAAGTACTTTTTCATCGCCTTCTCCATCCAAAGCCATCAAAGCACCCGGCATGATCGCACCCAAATCAGCATCGCTGGGGTCAAGCCATCGAGCAAACACATTGACGTCGCCAGTGTAAGCCGCGCCATCGGCAGTCTGCAAAGTATTGGCCTTAATGGTCACCTTGCTCCCGTCAAGCCATTGGAGCGTACCACCGATACTGGCACTGATTGGTTTCGGAATTCCTTTTTCCATAAGTGATACCTGCACATAGTTTTTTCCACCGGCACTGTTCCCAGCCATGGAAGAACCCATAAAATAGTCACTTTTTTCTACCGAAACCAAAGCACCACCTTTGGGTGCTTCCACATTGGTAAACGAAAAAAGGCCTTTACCATTGGTCGTAGTGGTTTCGTGATACACCCTCACCACTGCGCCGACCACTGGCTCCCCGGCTTCATCTACCACCTTTCCTTTGAATGAGCTGACCACTAAAATAGTGGGGTCATCTTCTTCCACGATGACTTTGTTGATAAGTTCGCCTTTCCTGCAGCCAAAGAGCAGGAGGGTTAGGAGAAACAGAAGATGTATCTTTTGCATGATTCTTGTTTTTGATGAAAATGATTGTTTGGCGCGCCGTTCCCTTGTAAGATGGGAATAGTAGCCAAAACGCTACAAGCCTCCTCATTTTTCTCAGAAAATAAAAAAGCCAGTCAACGGACAGCCTCTAAAAATTCAACATCCTTCCCAAGTGGGAGGGCCGGGGTGGGGTCACACCTCAAAATGCTCCCCACAACCATAAGTCCGTGTGGCATTTGGATTATTGAACGAAAATCCCTTTTCGTCTAGCCCACCCGAAAATTCGGGTGTTGTATTGAACAGATACAGGAAACTCTTGAGGTCTTAAATTGCGTTAAAAATCTTTGATTTTAAAGTTCCCGCCGTTGAACGAAAGGTTGTTATTTCACCCGTACTAAGTAGAGATTCTAGGCAGAATTGATAAGACTAAACAAAGCGTAAAACGCTTCAGGCCGACCTTGAAAAACGGACAAATACGACCTACCCCAAGACCGCTGTGGAAGCCTCTGAACGTCAAAAAAATCGCCTGACCGACCATCCATGCCCTGATCGGTCTGGCAAATGCCTGCCCTAAAATGGGCGGGGTGCACGCAATATTTTACCGCGTGCAAAAAAAACAACTTATGCTTGGCATTTTATCAAGCTGCTATCTACTTTTGTCAGCACATACGCCATAAACCTAGTGCCGCGTCCAGTAAATAACGTATCATTTGACAGACCTATTTTGCGCTCAATTTCGTTATTCGTCGGATAATCCCGAACGCTTTCGGGATCGCCCTCCTCATGCCTAATTGAGCAAAAAATATGCCTCGCCAACCAATACGTCACTTATAATTCCCGGCTCTAGTGGCAGGGGCACGAAGTCTTTGACGGTTTGTTCGACTCTTTTGAACTGATACTTTGTTGCGCCTCAGTCATGGAGAGCCCGCTACAATCCTTCGTCGCGCCTAGTTCTACTTTGTCATATTAGCCGCAGCGCGGCGTAGCGTCTGTAGCAATGGATTAATTGGGATTTGTTGGAGGTGCATCGCACCGAAACCTTGCATCGTTTCGGTGCGATGCACCTCCAAAACGAATCTTTACATTATT
>JBBQLD010000340.1:0-5343 GCA_038327555.1 Chitinophagales bacterium | reverse complement strand
AGCGAATATGCCCCCGGCGAAAGATGGGCCAGGGTAGAAGTATCTGCCGCAGCCGGCTGCCATTGATAATGATAAGGTGCAGTGCCGCTACTAAGCCCTGCCGAGATGCTGCCGCCGAGGCCAGTGGTACACAGCACATCGCTGGCTACGGGTTTCAACACAGGCGTGGGTGCTGATGCCACGGCGATGGTATCGAATATCTGCCGACCGCTGCCATCGGTGAGGGTGAGCAGGTAGCTGCCGGGGGGCAGGCCGTCGAGCTGAGGGCCGTTGCCTGCATCGGGCAGCCAGTTGTAAGTGTATGGTTCACACCCGAATACGGGGCTGATGGATATGCTACCGTTGGAGCTGCCCACACAAGCAGGCTGCACTTGCGGTGCGGCTGCCAGCGTGAAAGCCGGGGCTTCGTAGGCCCCGATGTCTATGGTGCCGCCCTGGATTCTGGGTAAACCGGCGAGGTCGGTGGGGATGCCTAGGGCGGCTAGGTTTGAGCCTGCGTTGATTAGGGGGGAGCAGGGGAGTAGATTTAAGTCTCCAAATGGATAGTTTTTAAAAAGCGGGTCTGTGGAGAACAAAGACCCTGGCCCAAAAAAATGTAAAGGAGAAGTTGTAAGTGTGTCAATCGAGGAGTTGAACACAAATAGCGTATCGTATACACCAAATAAAAATGGGACTTTTTGGACAGAATTTATGAACTGTGAAATATATTTGTTGTTGAAAGAAATCGAGTTGAAGATGTGCATAGAACAATTTTCTAAAGCACCCCAAGTTTGGTTGTTGTTAGAAAACGTGCAGGAAGCAATAGCGGAAGAATCTCTTCCTGAAAAATTGGTGAAGTATAACATTTCATTATTGAACACTTCAGAGTTGACGAGTTGGAATGCGTTTTCCCTTCCCGGAAAGTTAATAACATAATCAAAAATTACAGTACTTAAGTTATTATGAATACTCAGGTTTCTGCCAGAAATCCCTGATGCAAAAGAAAAGAGAAAGGTCGATGAATTATTACATAATTCTGTATTACGGAAAACATGTGGCCCTCCCAGATTGCTTTCCTCACACCAAAAAACTGTGCCTAAATTGTTGCTGATTAAGGTATTGCTAATCTCCCACTGCCCCTCGCCGTAAATCCTTAGCCCCCCTAACATTGCCCTTGATTTAGCCATACTATTATTGGCAAAAACGCAAGAATCAATCATGGCGTGGAATTCGGAAGTGGGCAAATCTTGCCCAAGCACATCCATCATAAGCGTTCCAGAATAGTTGTGTTCCGTAAAATCACTTTTTACGACCTTCAAATATGAACCCGTGCTGCGAGCATATCCCCAAGCAATAGCATCAGAGCAAAGGATCGCCAAATTTCCTCGGAACTGACACCCAACAATGTTTGCAGTATCACTTCGCTCAGAATCGTTCAAGTATAAGCCCCCCCCGGATCTGGCGGCCCAATTCTCGATAAACTGGCAGTTCTCAATATCATTTGGCCTTTCCACCCAACTGCCCCCGTTTCGATATACGCCCCCGCCACTACCTAGAAAACTTCGATTTTGGTAAAAACGGCAGTTTTTGAGTATAGGTGCTACCGATCCTGAGCCGCCACCATCTACATAAATAGCGCCGCCATTGGATCGGGCAGTATTGTGTTCAAATATGCAATTTTGAATATTAGGGTAAGCAATGCTGTTAGTTCCGTCTATAAAAATGGCTGCGCCTGAAGTCCCAAGCTGAAAATTGGGAATCGTGGGATCGTCAGCTTGTCCATAACAGAAAGTAAAACCATCTACCCGAGTGCCAAAGTCTGGGTGTGCTAGATATAAAATGGTATAGGAATTGTCAAGACTGTCGTCAACTACGCCAATATCGCCACTGAGTATGCTGTGGTGTTGATCCACCAGCCTTTCTTCTATGAGCATCTCTGTGCCAGCAAAACTGCCATAGAGTTTTACGCCTGAGGTCAATTGGAATCGAGCTGAACGGTCACCCGTAACGGATGAGTAATAGCTGCCCTGGGCTACCCAGATTTCATCGCCCGAAAGGGCTAATGCCAACGCATCGTGTAGGTTAAGGAAGGCATCGTTCCAACTTTGGCCATTGTTTTGCCCAGCGGCATTTCTGTCTACATAAAAGCGAGTTTGGGCGAGGGTGAGGCATGGGATGCTCCATAAAGCAAGCCATAATATATATATTCGGATCATGAGTAGATGGAAGGAGCGGTGAAATTGGGGGAGCGATGACGTACGCTCCCCCATAAAATTTTGATACTCTGGCATCAAAACGTTCAGTGCTTCACCAAACGGAGTGATTTCTGTCCCCAAGGAGCATCAATTTCTACTATGTATTGGCCTGATGGTAACGCAGGCAGGTTGGTCGAAATGATAATGTTTTCTCCTTTGTTCAGGTCTTGGGTATATTCAGCCACCAATAACCCCAGCGAGTTGAAGAACCTTATACTGCCAGCACCATTCTCTGGCGCTGTTAGCTGTATCCTAAAAGCCTTTCCAGCCGGGTTAGGATAGATTTCTGCTGACCAAACATCCCTGTTAAAGTTTGAGTTTGTAAGCGGAGGCATCACCATTTCGGTATCTTTGGCTGCTCCAAGGACAAAAATTCCTCTAATGCCGTTCGTTCCGTAGGATTCTGATGGAAAGTCCACCACTTTATCATCCAACCCAATCGAAATATCCAAAGCGTCTTGCAATAATTCGCCTTCCAGATAGAACAAAGGAGCGCCTTTGGGAAAATGTACCAAATCCCCCATTGCATCGTAACTGAGCAGTCGAAGATTTCCGGGTGAAGTTTCGTGCCAATATTGCTCCGGCATTTCGCCCATTTGGGAGGTCCATACTATATTGGTCATTTTCAATTGAGAAGGCTCGTAACTGACCGCCATTTGCCAGCTGTTGCAATCCATTTCATTCTGGACAAAAACAGGGATTCGCACCATTGCCTCTTTTTTCCCAGACGATGGAACAAACCCAATTGGCTTGGTTGTGGTCGTTCGATTATCAGCAGACAGGAAATTTGCTCCAACAGCTGTATTGTTCACATCTCCGATCTTGATCCCGTAAAATGAAGCTACCGCACCTAAAGGAGGGACTGTTACCTCCACCCATTCTGGTAATAATATTGAAAAAGGATTACTTGGAAGTGTGATAGTTTTGTCTACAAATCGATATGAATAGTTGTTGGGTAAATCTAGATAGATACCAAGAATTAGTTTTCGAAATTCAACGACATCGAAAGTAGTAACACTGCCAGACTTATTTGCATCAGCAGCGATAAATTTATACGGATTGACAAAGGGTTCAATTCCAAGAACTTGCCTACTAATTAGCACCAGATCATAGGTGGTCACCCCGTTGAGCGGATTGTCATTCTTAAATGGATATACCCATTGTGGTTGATTTGGCAAATGACAAGCGCATATTGCATCGCTGCCTTTGCCAGAAGTTTCGCCTAATATTTCACAGGTGAAAGGATCCCCAACCATTTGGGGAGGTAAATCATCTGCTACTCTATACTCCACTTCCTCCATCATAGGACCAAAGTGCAATTCATAAGTCATCGTCAAGCTAGTGATGCAGATGTCATCGGCTAGCACGGCAGCTTTGATTTCAGACACCGTAGTTGGCAAACATGGTATAGCTACATTTTCTTCAGTAAAGATGGCATCACGGAAAACAATCCCCTCAATGCAAGCATTTGTAGCATCAAAACCCAAACGAACCAAATTATTTGAGTTGATAGCAAATAATTCAATTGGCTTATTCCCGTCTATTTCAAAGGTTAACCCTAGAAGGCCCGGAGCAATTTGAACAACTGAAACACAGCTGCTCAGATTGCTACAATAAGCACTGTGCGATAAAGTTGGACTCCAATTGAGCGTCCCAGAATGTTTTATTTCTAGTACTACCTTGCCTTCTGTGTATGTCTTTGTGAATTGAGATAATATATCCACATCAAAGAACAAAGAAATGCAAGGATCTACATTTGGTGGTATACTAGAGGCTGTTTTGGCCGTCACTTTAAGATTTGAACATAAACTAGGGCAGGGCGGAGTATTCCATTCCACTAATTGGGGGGCACCTACGACACTCGGCTGGCAACAACTACCATTAGGGTCTAACAATAGCCTGCGATTTGTTGTAAAGGTTACAGTTGAATTACCACAATCCGATGACAATGTAGGCCCATCAAGTATGATGTAAAATAGCGTATTTGCGGCAGTTGCTGTATTTGTTGCATTTATCACTATATCTCGAAAGTCTGCAAAAATTCGTTTATTGGTAATAGGTCCAACAGGCTCGTTATATACTACAAGTTCTTCTGCTGGAAATAATCCCGACTCTATTGAGACTCCAGCCATTAGTGCTGGGGCTTCAATTTTCATCAAAAAGTCAAGCCATTTGACATTATAGATCCCATTAGGTTGTGAAAAGACGTATACTGGAATTTTCTTGCGATTGGGATAACCTGGTAAAGCTGCATTTTGTGCTGTTCCTTGCCGTAGCTGAAATCCTGTGCTAAAACAAGAGGCTAATGGAGGGGAGACTTGGTAGGTGGGAATGGGGCCACCGTCACAACCGCCAAAATTTAAATTACAAATATTCCCATTACTGAATTTTACACTGCAGGTAAGTTGACCTAGTTCAATAATTTCTCCAGGATATGCATCAACGGCAAAAACGCAGAGGAGTCGGCGACCAAAAACCGTCCAGTTGACAGCAGCACCAGAATCGACGACTTTGAACGCAAATTTTTTGTTCGTTTCTTCTATGCTGTAGAGTGGGCTAGCTGGATCATTTGGGACATTTAGTCCGTAAGGCGAACAGGACAATGAAACGCTTTCATTTGGCTTAGAGGTTATCCTAGAGGTTATTGGGCCTGGTGTTACGATTAATGAACCACTTAAATTAAACTCATAAAAGTTGAATTGGAAGGGGATGCCTAGATTATTCTGGTTACCTGCTTTTGCAAGGTAAACATAATAATAGACCGTATTACACGGGTTATAGGGGAATGGATTGGCACATGAAGGATCAACAACTGAAGGGGGCCTAACCTCGCTGCATATTTCAATCTGCCAGTCATTGCATCCAGCAGGAAACTGAGCTGATACATTTAGGGGTAACAGTGAAAAAGAAACGAAAAGGGTTGGAAACAGAAGCATCATCTGCCCCCCCAAATTCTTCCAAAATAAAATTTTGCTAACATGATGGTAAGTTTTTTAGATGTAAAAAAAGATTGTTTTACTCATTGTAACACCAGTTGCAATGGTTTAAGAAAAAGAGAAAAATTTGCCTCCCTTTCGGAAGACAGGCTCGCCCCACCTTGGCTTCGGGG
>JBBQLD010000339.1:0-5355 GCA_038327555.1 Chitinophagales bacterium | reverse complement strand
ATTGAACCACAAGAGTTTGAGGGCGCGCAAGTTGGCAATTTCAAGGAAATAACTTTTGCCCAATGGCACGGAAAATTGCATTGCAGCAGCGATGTCTTTAATCGGAATACCGCGTTCGGAAAGCTTTTCGAGGTAGATATTGGCGTTTCGAAGTAGTACCCCGGAACTCTGTTCCGGGGGATGCTGCACTGAGCCCTCCCCGGAACGGAGTTCCAGAGGATACTGTATTAGGCCCTCCCCGGAACGGAGTTCCGGGGGATGCTGTACTGAGCCCTCCCCGGAACGGAGTTCCAGAGGATACTGTACTAGGCCCCCCCCGGAACGGAGTTCCGGGGTACTTACCTGAATAACCGTAAATTGAGGGAATTTTTCCCGCGCATATTCAAGCAAATCAGCCAGATAGCGCCAATCCACAACTTTTGACACTGGCACCGGATCATAAGCCAAGGAGCCGCGCAATTGCATACTGGAAAGTCCACGCTGCCGCAGCAGGTTTTCTAAAAGGCCGAGCACCATACCGGGATTTTCGGAAACGGCATTCCCTGCGAAATGAAGCCCAATAAAATCCAGATGAATCCCTTGAAACAATTGTTCAAATTCCGCCGTTTCGAGCGGCCTGTCGAGCCAAAAACAAAGTCCTTCAACCCCGCCTTCCAAAGCGTCGAGTGCCTGGCGATTGGCTACAATTGGATCCGTTACCCTTAAATCCTCACAAATTTCCCAGGTGTTGGGCTGGTCTGATAACGCAACAGGCAGACTTTCAAAATCATCCGCATGAACGAAAGGCGACACCACAAGGCCATTGGGCAAATGCCAGTTCAAATCCTCCAAAGGCTTGTCTTTCAAATCCTTGGTGATTTGGCGCAACCAATCGGCCTTGCTGACTGGAGGAAATGCTTGGAAGAGATCTTGATTGGACATTGGATGCTGGATATTGGATCTTGGATATTGGATACGGGGCAAAAGTAAAAATTCTCGAGGCTGACAGCCTTCATTTTTCTGGATGTTTGAAATCTTGGAGATTTTAAAAACCTTGGTGTGTACATGGGTTCACAAGGTCGTATGAATTAACGCTGAGACTGTTTTTGACAGGATGAACAGGATAAACAGGATCTAATAGGGGTCTAAATCCTGTTCATCTTGTTTATCCTGTCAAAAAATATTTTACGCCTGGTCTTTAGTACAAACGAAATCCTTACGAGGTTTAGCTACTCCTTAGAATTAATCAAAAAAACAAAAACCATTTTTCAAGAAGCCTGTTTATCTTTGCGAATTAATCTAAATAAGAAATGACTCAGCGCAAACTTATATACCTGGATAACAACTCCACCACCCCCTGCGATCCGCGTGTTGTGGACACAATGGTTCCTTATTTTTACGAAAAACACGGCAATGCTGCAAGCCGAAGCCACCAATTTGGCTGGGAGGCTGAGGATGCGGTGGATTACGCGCGTGAGCAAATTGCCAAACTCTTAGATGTTGAGGATAAAGAAGTTATCTTCACTTCAGGTGCTACTGAAAGCAACAATCTTGCCTTAAAGGGTGTGTTTGAAATGTATGCCAAAAAAGGCAATCACATCATCACGGCCGAAACGGAGCACAAAGCAATTCTCGACACCTGCGGTCACCTGGAAAAAGCGGGGGCTGAAATTACCTATCTTAAAGTTCAGGAAGATGGCTTAGTTGACCTGGCTGATTTGGAAGCGGCCATTAAGCCCAGCACAATTTTGGTATCGCTTATGTGGGCCAATAACGAGACAGGCGTGATTCAACCGATGCGTGAAATTGCCATGATCTGCGAAAAACACGGGGTACTTTTTCACTCCGACGCAACGCAGGCGGTAGGGAAAATCCCAACCCATCCGCGCGAAGTGGGCGTTCACCTGATGTCGTTCACTGCACACAAAATGTACGGCCCAAAAGGAGTTGGTGCACTATACGTGAGCCGCAAAAATCCCAGGGTGAAAGTAACGGCACAAATGGACGGCGGAGGCCACGAACGCGGCATGCGCTCTGGCACTTTGAATGTTCCTGGCATTGTGGGCTTTGGCAAAGCAGCCGAAATCGCACGGGAAGAAATGGGGCAAGACGCTGCCCGTTTAAGCAAGCTTCGTGATCATTTGCAGACGGAATTGACCCAGATGGAAGAAACCAAAGTGAACGGCAACGAACAAAATCGGATGCCACACGTAGCAAACATATCCTTCAAACATGTTGAAGGCGAAGGACTTATGATGACGTTCAACCAGAACATCGCAGTTTCTTCAGGTTCTGCCTGTACCTCGGCATCGCTGGAGCCATCGTATGTATTGGTTGGTATGGGCTTGGGCGACGATCTGGCACACTCCAGCATTCGTTTCTCCTTGGGTCGCTTCACCACGCAAGAAGAAGTAGATCAAGCCATTGAACTGGTACGCAATGGCGTGAACCACATGCGCGATCTCAGCCCCATCTGGGAAATGTATCAGGACGGAGTGGATTTGACGAAAATTGAATGGTCGGCACATTAAGGAAATGTGGTCAAGTCTCTAATGTGGTTCATGTGATTGACCTGCTCAACGCAAATTGTCCACATATTAATAATTGATCCCATTTTTATGAGTCCAATTCAAAGTCCACCAGATCCATTCACCCAACTGATTTACCGTATTTACTACGGGATTAAAGGGCTTTATTACTCGATTTTCAAAAAGCAGCAAGCAGGACCGCCCAAATAACCAAATAACCATTTTCACGATTCAACACATCCAAATCATGGCATATTCAGAAAAAGTACTCGATCACTTCAAAAGCCCACGCAATGTAGGCACGCTAAATAAAGAAGCTAAAAACGTAGGCACTGGCCTTGTTGGAGCCCCTGAGTGCGGCGACGTAATGCGCCTTCAAATCGAAGTAGATGAAGCTACTGGCCTCATCAGCGACGCTAAGTTCAAAACCTTCGGTTGTGGCTCTGCAATCGCTTCCTCTTCTTTGGCTACTGAATGGCTCAAAGGCAAAAGCCTAGAAGACGCGATGCGTATTGATAACATGGATATCGTGGAAGAACTGGCCCTCCCGCCTGTAAAGATCCACTGCTCTGTACTCGCCGAAGACGCAATCAAATCTGCCATCGCAGACTACCAACAGAAAAACGCGGTAATTTATGTATGAAGTATGATGTATGAAGTATGATGTATGATGTATGATGTATAAAGTAGGAAGTATGAAGTATAAGCTGACACCGATTACATGTCTGTCTATACATCATACTTCATACATCATACATCATACATCATACTTCATACTTCATACTTCATACTTCATACATAAAGAAGATGATTTTTGTAGCAGAAAGCGCCAAGCAAAAAATTCAGGAAGTTCGCCAATCTTCCAAGATGGCCGATGACTTCTTCGTCCGGGTCAGTGTAACCTCAGGTGGCTGCTCTGGCTTGTCGTACAAACTCGACTTTGACAACGAGTCAAAGCCTAATGACCAGGTTTTTGAGCACAACGGTGTAAAAGTTGTGACCGACTTAAAGAGTTTTCTTTACCTGTTCAATACCACCCTCGAGTTTTCGGGAGGATTGGACGGGCATGGTTTTTCGTTCAACAACCCGAATGCGACGCGGACTTGTAGTTGTGGGGAGAGTTTTGCTGTGTAGATTTGGACATTGGAAATTTCTTATTGGACATTGGAAATTTTTAGAGGC
Source organism: Chitinophagales bacterium (assembly GCA_038327555.1). Classification (GTDB taxonomy): domain Bacteria; phylum Bacteroidota; class Bacteroidia; order Chitinophagales; family Saprospiraceae; genus M3007. The sequence continues at coordinate 1,666 of JBBQLD010000339.1, read as the reverse complement.
TGCCTTAGGGCGGCCTTTTTTATTGGTTTTTTTGTAGAAAAGAAGCGTTTTTGCAGATTTTGGATGTTTTTTGCTGTGATCGCATGGTGGGCAAAGATGACTCAACAATTTTTTTTTCAAAAAAATGTGCTGAGCCGAGTACGTTTCTTTTTGGGCGTTCCTCAGATGGTGTAAAGGATTTCAAATCAATCTGTTCACTTCAAATCTTCTCTGGGAGTTTTTCTGCCTCGGAAACGTCACAGGGCAATTTTCTAATTCAAAGCAGCAAAGGGGGCATCCATGCTGAAATGCACATTTTCCCTTTTGGCGAACCGCGTCTCATGTCTCTCGGCGTTAAGCAAGCCAATAAACCCCTTTGGGCTGGCCCGGCAATCATCACCGCTTTCATAAAGAAGCAGAGCACTTGAAGCGCGAAATGGGAAACAAATAAAATATTGCCTTTTTTACATTAACATTGCGTCAACAAAGCCCTTTTTCAACTTCTAAGCGCCTGAAAAGCGTTTATTTAAAATTCCAATTTATGACAAAGCCCTACACCTTTTTTCGATTGATCCTACCGCTCCTCGCACTTGTTGTCGTTCCATCCCTGTTGCACGCCAATGGTGTGCCGAACGGAAATCCGCCCAATGGTGGCCCTGCAAGTCCTGATTCAATCGCAAGAGTAGCTTGGACACTGTCTCCCTACAACGCTGGCTGAAGTCAACTGTGTAACCCATACAATCGAGTTGTCAGCTTGGATATCTTTTATATTTACGGGACAACTCGAACCGCAAGTTGTCACTTGGAGCACAGGCGAAATAGGGCACAAGATTACGGTGCTTGCTCCGGGAACCTGGAACTGGGATGCTTCTGGTACTGGATGCGAGCCAAATCACTGGAATAATAATGTGTACAGTCAGCCCGGGTCGTTTTTTCAGGGCACCCTGGATATTCTGGGAGGGCCACTTTGTCCAAACAGTTACATCAACCTCACGGTGCTCCCTCCAGACAATATTTATAGTTTCCCCAATTACAACTGGAATCCGGCCAATCCAATTGGAAATCTTTCCCCTTATGAGGTGTACGAGCCAGGTACGTACCAGCTTACAGTATCGGATCAACTCGGCTGCACCTTTACGGATCAGATCAACGTCCCGCAAAGTCCCCCAGTCGTTCCTACACTTTCCGGTCCACTTTCTATGAGCCTGGTAGGCGATACTGGCGTAATAAATGTAAATCAGTCTTGGGATGCATATCTCTGGGCTAATGGACAGACCACGAATTCTATTACCGTTACAGAGCCTGGTATTTATGAAGTAACGGTCACGAACCAATTTGGATGTACGGGAGTAGGTGTCTTTGGTATCCAGGCGCATATCCCATCTCCTTGGACAGTTACTCCGACCAGTAGAAACCATACGATAATTATTCCTGATACTCTAGAAACTGACCTCTTGGGAGGCAATTTGCAAATAGGAGACCAAATCGGCGTATTTTATGATTCATCGGGCACCCTTAAATGTGGGGGATATGGTGTGTGGTCAGCTTTGACGCTTGTATTTGCCGCTTACGGAAACGATGCTGCACCGCTGCCCCAAAATGGATTTAATACTGGAGAAGTATTTAAAATAAAATATTGGCGCGCCACCACGGGCGAGGTATTTGATGCATCGGTGCAGTACGCGCC
>JBBQLD010000338.1:0-5415 GCA_038327555.1 Chitinophagales bacterium | reverse complement strand
ACAGTCCAGGCGGATATATTGAAAGAAGATCAGGCGCAAAACACCTGTATTTTCAGTACAGAGTTTTCGCTCCGCGTTATGGGCGATGTGCAGGACTATTTTATTCAACAGAAAGTTCGCAATTTTTACTCCGTCTCCATTTCTGGCTACCACATTGCGGAAGCTGGCGCAAATCCGATTTCGCAGTTGGCATTCACGCTGAGCAACGGCTTCACATTTGTGGAATATTATCGTTCACGGGGCATGAATGTGGACGATTTTGCGCCTAACCTTTCTTTCTTTTTCTCCAATGGAATCGACCCGGAATACGCGGTAATTGGTCGCGTGGCGCGGCGTATTTGGGCAAAAGCCATGAAGCGGCTTTATGGTGCAAACGAGCGCAGCCAGATGCTCAAATACCATATTCAGACTTCTGGTCGTAGTCTCCACGCGCAGGAAATTGCATTCAACGATATCCGTACCACCTTGCAGGCCTTGTACGCCATTTACGATAACTGCAACTCCCTGCACACCAATGCGTACGACGAAGCCATTACCACGCCGACAGAGGAATCAGTGCGTCGGGCTATGGCTATTCAGTTGATTATCAATAAAGAACTTGGCCTTTCAAAGAACGAAAATCCACTCCAGGGTGCGTTCATTATTGAAGAACTGACCCAGTTGGTAGAAGAAGCCGTGTTGTTGGAATTTGATCGGATAACGGAGCGTGGTGGAGTTTTAGGCGCCATGGAAACCATGTACCAGCGCGGCAAAATCCAGGAAGAAAGTCTGTACTACGAAACCCTGAAACATACGGGCGAACTTCCGCTCATCGGGGTCTATACTTTCCTTTCGAAAGACGGGTCTCCCACCATTTTGCCCCGTGAAGTCATTCGGGCAGAAGAATGGGAGAAAGAAGCACAAATTCAGACTTTGAAAAACCTGCATGAAGTGAATGCATTGCAATCAGACGCCGCCCTCCGCAAACTTCAAAAAGTGGCGGTGGACAATGGCAATATCTTCGCGGAATTGATGGAAGCAGTGAAGGTTTGCTCGCTGGGGCAGATTACGAATGCGTTGTATAAGGTTGGTGGGCAGTATCGGAGGAATATGTGATTTGCTTATCTTTGTACAAAATCTTTGAGTATGACACTTCAATTGGAAATCGATAACCCACAGGATGCCGAACTGATTCTGACTTTAATTCGGCGATTGAACATACCGTTCAAGCATTCTCCTGAAAAAACTGCGACAAAAACAGAACGAGAAAAAGCAATAGAAAGGATTCGGAACTTTAAAGCGACCGAACCATCGTCGTTCGGCGATGCCTTGGAATGGCAGTTAAAATAAAGGGAGGATCGTTATTTGCCTTTTGATGAAATGAGATGAAGATTATGGATACTTACTGCCACCTTTGTCAACTGAAGATGTAATAGCCTAATCCTTGCACGAAACTTATATTTAAAGCATAATGGATAACTACAACTGGGACAAACTTTCAGCGCTACAAATTGGAAAGTACGCTGAATATTATGCGAAAATGGAATTTACCCTTTTCGGATGGGACGTGTATTCACCTGAACTTGATGACAAAGGAATTGATATGGTTCTTCGGAAGAATTCGACCTTCATTGAAGCTCAAGTCAAATCTGTCCGATTGGAAAAGACAAATTATGTCTTCATGCCTAAAAGTAAATTTGCCCCTCACAAAGGATTGGTTCTGTGCTTAGTGCTTTTTGAAAATCAACAACCTCCCCGATTGCATCTAATTCCCTCCGAAGCGTGGTACCAGCCTGATGATTTGCTGGCAGATATGAACTATGGGGCAGAGAAAAAGTCAGAGCCGGAATATGGCCTTCGTCTTTCACGAAAAAACCTGCCGATTCTAGAAAAATACCGTTTCCAGACCATTGTTGAACAATTGAGTGTAGTAGCTGATTACGCCCAGATTGACATGGCCTCTGCTGCCACACTTTTGGCAGACGATTATGAGAAGGATAGCGAACTCACCGCATTTTCAGTATTAGACTCTGAAGACTTTTATGAACAGAGGTGAAATTTGGTCGGTCAACCTCGACCCAACAGTAGGTTCTGAAATCCGCAAAACCCGCCCAGCAATTATTGTTAATGATGATGGTGTGGGACTTTTGCCGTTGCGGGTCATCGTTCCATTGACAGATTGGAAACCACATTACGGTGCTGCATCTTGGATGGCCAAAGTGGAGCCAGATGCTAAAAACAATCTTTCCAAGCCATCTGCCGCAGATTGCTTTCAAGTCCGTTCGGTCTCGCAAATCCGTTTGGTGAAAAAAATTGGAATGGTTGCTCCTGCACAAATGGTCGAAATAGAGATTGCTTTAAGGGCAGTTTTGAAAATCTAACCAACAAATTGACCAGTCCCATGCTCACCATCCAATTCCCCCACTTCCCAACCCTCCAAACCCCGCGCCTCCTCCTCCGCGAAATCACCCCCGAAGACGCTCCCGCTATTTTCAAAATGCGTTCCGATGAGCAGGTGATGCGCTATGTGGGTCGGCCATTGCAGAAAGACATAAGCGAGGCTGCGAAATTGATTGAGAGCATTCGGGATTCATTCAAGCAAAACGAAGCCGTTTCTTGGGCTGTTTGTTTTCCGTTTGACCCAACTTTAATCGGCATCATCGGCTTTTGGAAGATGGACAAAGACAATCACCGCACCGAGATTGGCTATATGCTTCGCGCTGATTTCTGGGGGCAGGGGATCATGAACGAAGCCATGACCGCGGTCATAGAATATTGTTTCAAAGTCCTCAATTTTCACAGTATTGAGGCCAATACAGATCCGGACAACGAGGCATCAGGACGGATTTTGGAAAAACACGGTTTTGTACAAGAGGCTTATTTTCGGGAAAATTTTTACTTCGAGGGAAAATTTCTGGATTCCCGGATTTACTCGAAAATAAATCCATATCCTTGATAGAATCGTTTGGGTTTGGCACTTTTGCGCCGCCTTCTGGCGTTTCTACCTCACATGAAATTCAAAACCCTTCTACCAATTGCTTTTTTTCTAATCTTTCAGGTTGGCAAAATGGCTGCACAAGTGATTCGCCACGATTCGATTTATCATGAAACCCGCCGCGATTCGGTGATCAGCTTTTTTGGGGTGCCTATCCTGTTTTATTCGCCTGATACGTACTGGGGCATTGGTGCGGCGGGTATCGTCACTTTTCCTACCCGGCCTCGTCGTTCTAACCTGACCTTCAATGCCTCGTACACGCAGCAGAAGCAAATACTCGTCTTTTTTCCTTACCAATGGCTCAGCCATCAGAATCGATTTCGGGTATATGGCGAAGTCGGCTGGTATCGATACTTGTACCGATATTTTGGCATTGGCAACGAGCATCCGAATGATTATTCCGAAACCTACACGGCAAAATACGCCCGTTTTCGAGTCACGGCGGCTAAACGGGTAAAGGAGACGCACCTGGTAGGTCTGCGTGTTTTTTTGGACGTGTATAATATCATTTCCGTCTCTCCTGGCGGCGAGCTTGAGCATGGAAAAGTCGCAGGTACCTCGGGTGGTATTTCATCGGCAATAGGCCCAGTTTGGATTTCGGATTCTCGCGATAATGCCTTTTATCCGCGTTCAGGCTGGTTGACGGAGGTGGCGTTTACGGGTGAAAGCCGACTTACGGGCAGTGATTTTAAATTTGCCCGCTGCTCCATTGATATGGCGCGGTATTTTTCCTTCGGCAAAATAGTGCTGGCCATCAATGGGATAGCTGCATTTACGGCTGGCGACGTTCCGTTTTTTCAATTTCCACAAATTGGAGGCTCTCGACGTTTGCGTGGCTATCCGGATGGAAAATTCCGGGATCAAAATTTACTTATTGCACAAGCTGAACTGCGATTCCCAATTTTTTGGCGATTTAAAGGCGTAGTGTTTGGCGGTGGGGGCTCTGTGTTCGGAAAACGCGGCGAAACCGCCAAGTTTCGGCCAAATGGAGGCGCAGGACTTCGTATTGAGTTTGATAGACGACAAAAACTTCACCTCAGGGTGGATTATGGTTTTGGTGAGGGAAAAGGAAACTCAGGGGTGTATATCACGCTTGGAGAGGCATTTTAGATTTTATATGGCTTGACGCTAATTTTTGGATAAAATCAAGTCCAAAAGTCCAAAAGCCCAAGGTCTAAAGTCCTAAATTTTAAGACCTTTGTGGCTTCATCCGCCATAGCATGTAACGCGACGGAGGACCAAATTAAACACATACCTATGGGCGCACTGAAATACCAACGTATTCTCCTCAAACTTTCTGGCGAGAGCCTGATGGGGGACCAAAAATTCGGCATCACCGCCGAAATGCTGCAACATTATGCACAGCAAATCAAACAGTTGCGTGATATGGGGGTGGAGGTGGCGGTCGTGATCGGAGGAGGGAATATTTTCCGAGGCATACAATCAGACGGAACCGGAATTGAAAGCGTGACGGGCGACTATATGGGTATGCTTGCAACGGTTATCAATGGCCTTGCACTTCAAAGTGCACTTGAAAGTATTGGCGTACAAACCCGAATGATGACCGCCCTGAAAATGGAAAGTGTAGCGGAGCCTTATATCCGCCGTCGTGCTATCCGACATTTGGAAAAAGGCCGGGTGGTCATTTGCGCCGCCGGAACGGGCAATCCGTTTTTTACTACAGACTCTGCTGCCGCACTCCGCGCCAACGAAATCGGCGCCCACGCCATCCTAAAGGGCACTCGAGTAGATGGCATCTATACCGCCGACCCAGAAAAAGACCCAATGGCAGTCAAATTTGACAAACTCACTTTTGCCAAAGTAATCAGCCTCGGCCTGGAAGTAATGGACATGACAGCCTTCACGCTTTGCAAGGAAAATAATATGCCGATCATCGTATTTGACATCAATAAGCCAGGGAATTTGCCGAATATTGTATTGGGGAAGGCGGTAGGGACGTTGGTGGAGGGGTGATTTAGGTTTCGTCATTGGGGTTATTACGTCATTGGGGTCATTTATAGATGGAGTGAACTTATTCACCCAGGAATAACCCCATTGGCGAAATGACCACACCTCCCCTAATCTTAAATCTCATTTTCAAACTAACCCTGCGCCGAGGCTGGAATTTTACCATGAAAAAAGATCTTTTCTCTGAAGTCGTTGTCAAAAAAGGAGTGGATAAAAAGCTGCTCAGTCCGCAGCAGAAAGAATTCAATCGCCTCACCAAAAAAATTGCGGAAACCAAGGAGCAGATTCAACTAATTGATGGGCTTGGGCAGCGCATGCATCAGCGTGCGGCCCTTGAAATGAAGCCGCTGGTCGACAAGCATGAAGCCCACCGTGCCGACACCGTGCGGCTGCTTGACCGTATGTTTCGCAACCATAAGTTCAATAAAACCGAGACCAAAAAGCTCCGCCACCTCATCGCCGAGATGAGTTAT
>JBBQLD010000337.1:0-5432 GCA_038327555.1 Chitinophagales bacterium | reverse complement strand
ATGGGCGGTATGGGCGGAAAGGAATCAGATGAAAGTAACAAGTTATTTTTTACCCGTTCCTAAACGCCTACTTTTACGTGATTTTTTGCCAAGCACCTATTGGCAGAACTGCGAATTGATTTCGCTCCGTGTTCATCGTTCATCGTTTATCGTTAGAAAAATGCCAGTCATTGAACTGAAAATCCCAAATCTGGGTGAATCCATCAGTAGTGTAACCTTTTCCAAATGGCTTAAGCCCGACGGTAGCACGGTTGGCTTAGATGAGCCGCTTTGCGAAATTGAAACTGAAAAAGCCAACCAGGAACTTTCCGCCGACAGCGCAGGGAAGCTAACCTGGGTAGCCAAAGAAGGCGAAGATTTGCCTGTTGGGGCACTTTTTGCAAAAATCGATACCGATGCAGGGCCTGCTTCCAGTGCCAGTTCATCACAGCCTATAGCAGCGCCAGCACCAGATAAGGTAGCCGTTTCTCAAGATACGAACTACGCGACCGGCACACCAAGCCCTGCCGCCGCCAAAATCTTAGCCGAGGCCAATATGCCGCCTGCGCATGTTGGAGGCACTGGCCGGGATGGTCGGATTACCAAAGAAGATGCTGTGAAAGCTACAGCTGAACGAGATCAGCCTACAACTCCCGCTGCGGTAACGGAAGCTTCCAGTGTTAAAGAGCAGAAGCCACTAGTCAGCACTCCACCGCCAGCGGTTCAGCATTTTTCCCGCAATGAGCGCAGGGAGAAAATGAGCCGAATGCGCCGAACCATTGCAAAACGCCTGGTTAGCGCAAAAAATAACACTGCCATGCTTACCACGTTCAACGAGGTAGACATGACCGCTGTGATGGCCTTGCGGGAAAAATATCAGGAAGCTTTTGTCAAGAAATATGGGATCAAACTTGGCTTTATGTCCATTTTTGCCAAATCTTGCGCTAAGGCACTGCTGGAAATGCCAGATGTAAATGCATCGTTGGATGGCGACGACGTTATTTACCATGAATATGCCGATATCAGCATTGCCATTTCGACGCCTACGGGCCTGGTAGTACCGCCCATTCGGAATGTAGAAAGCCTCAATTTTGCTGAATTTGAGTCGAAAGTCAAGGAACTTTCCATCAAAGCCCGCGACGGCAAACTTTCGCTCGATGAAATGTCGGGTGGAACATTCACCATCACCAACGGCGGTATATTTGGTAGCTTGATGAGCACGCCGATTATCAATGAGCCTCAGAGTGCTATTTTGGGGATGCACGCCATCAAAGAACGCCCAATTGTAGTCGAAGGAGAGATCAAAATCCGCCCCATGATGTATCTCGCGCTTAGTTATGACCATCGAATTATTGACGGGTCTACCTCCGTAACATTTTTGGTAAAAGTGAAAAATCTGATTGAAGACCCTACTAGTTTATTATTAGATCTTTGATTTGAAGGCAAACGATATAGTTTTACAACCCGTCCTGTGATTAAATTCGTTGGACGGGTTTTTTAGCCAAAACAAACCATGCAGCAATTTATCCCCGCTTCTACAAAAGCCGAATTCCGTACCACTCCTGGAGATCCAATTCAGGTGCAAATGCATACCCTTACCAATGGCCTTCGACTTTTTCTATCCGTCAATAAAGATGAGCCACGCGTATATACCGAAATAGCCGTTCGGGTAGGCTCCAAACACGATCCGGCAGATACTACGGGCCTGGCACACTACTTTGAACACATGATGTTCAAAGGAACAGATCGTTTGGGTTCCCTAGACTGGGTAAAAGAAAAAGCAATTCTGGATGAAATTGAACTGCTGTTCGAGCAACACCGCGAGGAAAAAGATCTGGAAAAAAAGAAAGGTTTATATGCCGAAATTGATCGTTTAAGCTTTGATGCAGCCCAATTTGCTGCCGCAAACGAGTACGATAAACTCGTGAGCGAAATGGGCGCAAAAGGCACCAATGCGTATACTTGGGTAGAACAAACCGTGTATGTAAACGACATTCCTTCCAATGAGTTGGAACGCTGGTTTGCATTGGAAAGCGAGCGTTTCCGCAGACCAATTTTGAGGCTTTTTCATACCGAATTGGAGACGGTTTTTGAGGAATATAACATCAGTCAGGACAAGGATTTTCGCAAGACGCTTAAGGCGATGCAAGAAACCCTTACCCCTAGTCACCCCTACGGCACCCAAACTACCCTGGGGCGCGGGGAAGATTTAAAAAACCCTTCCCAAACAAATATTTACAAGTTTTTCGACACCTATTATGTGCCGAACAACATGGCGATTGTTATGGCTGGCGACTTTGATCCAGTGGAGGCCGTGCGTTTGGCAGAGCAGTATTTTGGTGGGTTTAAAAAGAAAGACTTGCCCAAATTCAAGTTCAAGCCTCAACCCGAACTAATCGATCGATCTCATCGGGAAGTGTGGGGACAGGAATCCCCTTGGGTTGAAATGGGCTGGCGATTGCCGGGTGCCAAATCCGAAGAGGCATCGGTGTTTCTTCCCCTGATAGCGGGTATTTTACACAATTACCAAGCGGGTCTTTTTGACTTAAACATCATTCAGCAGCAACAACTTCTGGAAGCATACGCTTATCCTCGGGTCTATGAAGATTTCTCTTCGCTGTTGTTGATGGCAAAACCACGGGAAGGCCAATCACTTGAAGAAGTGGAGCAAATCCTGTTGCGTGAAATGGCAAAATTAAGGCGCGGGGAGTTTGAAGATTGGTTGCCGGAAGCCGTTTTAAAGGACATGAAGCTTTCAGAAATCAGGTCTTTCGAAAAAAATCCAGGCCGTGCAAATGCAATCACGGCAGCCTATGTGTTGGGTGTAGAATGGACGGAATTCGTGCGCCGATGGAAAAAATTAGCCAAAATAACCAAGGCAGATATTGTAGCATTTGCCCAAAAGCACTTCCTTGACGACAATTGTGCTGTCGTGTACAAACATACAGGCGACGACCCATCGGTGATGAAAGTGGAAAAACCACCCATTACGCCTATTGAGGTGAATCGGGAAGGAGCTTCGGTCTTTGCACAGGAGTTTTTGAACTGGAAAACCCCTGATATAGCGCCTGAATTTGTTGACTTCAAAAAAATGATCAAAACCAGTTCGCTGTCTAAAACACTGAAACTCCGTTCGGTACAAGACAAAAAGAGCAAACTGTTCCGCCTGCATTATTGCTTTGATATGGGCAAATTGAGTGATCGTCGTTTAGTGGTATTGTCTGCGTATCTTCCGTTTCTAGGCACCTCCAAGTATACGCCTACGGAGATTCAACAAGCCTTTTACCGAATAGGCGTAAGCTTTGGTGCAGAATGTAGAGAAGAGCATTTTTACATTTCTTTGACAGGTCTGGAAGAGTCATTCGAAGCGGCTGTGACACTCATGGAGCATTTGCTTGCCGATGCTCAGCCCAACCCGGAAGCCATGGAAAATTTAGTGGCGGATACTTTGCTTCGCCGCGAAAACAACAAAAAAGATAAACGGGCTATCCTTTCCAAAGGGATGGCAAATTTTGCCAAATATGGTCCGGTAAATCCTTTTACGGACAAACTTTCCGCAGGTCAATTGCATGCACTTTTGCCTTCCAACTTGACTGATTTATTGAAGGAATTGCGATTTTTTCAACATGAGGTCTTTTATTTTGGATCCAAAAGTTCAAGCAAAGTAGCGGGTATTTTGAAAAAATACCATGCTGTGACGGAGGCGACAAAGAAGCCACTTCCTGTCCGCAAGTATCCTGAAATAGGCGCTAAAAAAGACAAGGTTTACTTTGTAAACTTCCCTTCCGTGCAGATCGAATTGCTCATGCTTTCCAAAGGAACACCAAAGTTTGATTTGCAGGAATTTGTGTTTGCCGAGTGGTATAATCAATACTTTGGGTATGGCCTTTCGAGTATCGTTTTTCAGGAAATCAGGGAATCAAAAGCACTAGCTTATTCGGCTTATGTTCATGCTGGAAGCCCTGAAAAGAAAAACAAAGCCCACTGGCTACAAGGCTACGTAGGTACTCAACCCGACAAGTTGCGCGATGCAGTCGATGCATTTCAGGCTATTTTAGAAGAAATGCCCGTATCCCTTCCGCAAATGGAACATGCGCGCCAGGGCGTGCTCAAGCAGATTGCAGCCGGGCGTATTTCTCCATCTGAGCTTTACTGGGCATGGCGCGCTGGCCGCGATAAAGGTTATGCAAACCGCGACCTCCGAGAAGATATCTACAACACTATCGAAAAAGCTGAAGCGGTAGATTTGCTTAATTTCCAACTTAAACACATAAAAGGCCGTCATTATACCTGGCTGGTATTGGGCGAGCGCGAGCGTGTCGATTTTAAATACCTTCGAAAAATTGGGAAGGTCGTAGAGTTAAGCCTTGAAGAGGTCTTTGGGTATTGAGTAAAGGGTGTGCCACACCGCTTAACTTCATAGACCTAATATTTCAAATGATGAGCGTCCTGGGGTCAACCTAATTGGGTCGCTTTGAAGTCGGGCTACAACATGTGGATAATCATTAAAAAAATGGCCATGCTTTATTGCGTGGCCATTTTTTGTAAAAAACTACTTCATGAAATTTCCCGTTTATCTTTACGCTTCGAGCCAGCATTTTTTATTGTGATTGTATCTTAGCGGTACGTAAACTACTTTCCCTTTCAAATACTCAAAATTTATGACAAAACGCTACAGTTTTTTTCAATTAATCCTTCCTTTCGCGCTTTTTGTCGTTCCATACCTTTTGCATGCAAATGGTGAACCAACAGGCAATCCCGTAAACGGAGGCCCGGAAAGCCCAGATGGGCACTGTAATCCGGTTACCGTAGCCGTAATTAACTGTGCAACTAAGTCTGTTGAATTGTCTGCTTTTGTTAGTTGGACAGGTACTGGCCTTGTAGTTCCTCAGGTGGCGACTTGGAATACAGGTGACGTTGCCCATAAGATTTCAGTAACACCTCCTGGCGCATGGAGCTGGGATCCAACAAGTACTGGTTGTGAACCATTTCACTGGGCGAATACTTATCAGCAAGTTGGCGCTTTCTTTACAGGTGTGGTTGATGTGCTTAGCTCAGGAGCTATTTGTGCTGGTGATAATGCTGTATTGACGGTTGAAACTGACGGGTATAACTTCCCCAGCTATACCTGGATACCTGACAACCCGGGAGGCACCCTTTCCCCTTATGATGTTACGATGCCTGGAGTCTATACTCTACTGCTTAAAGATGAATTGGGCTGCCCATTTTCGGATGCAGTCACGGTAGCATTAAGCCCACCCCTCAGCCCCTCCGTCACCGGCCCGCCATTTATGTGTCCAGAAGGAGATACAGCAACACTTGTGTCGAATCAGTCCTGGAGCCAATACGCCTGGAGTACCGGCGATACTACCAAGACTACCATGATTATTGAACCTGGTCTGTACGAACTTACGATCACCAATAACCTTGGCTGTACAGCGGTTGCGCCCTTT
>JBBQLD010000336.1:0-5443 GCA_038327555.1 Chitinophagales bacterium | reverse complement strand
CGTTTGCCCGAAAATGAACTGGGGAATGGCCAGCAATAAAGTGAAAAAGATTGCTTTCATATTCAATCAACTAAAAATTTTCCAGCATATAAAATCTCGCCCTGGTCAACAGCTTCAATCGTGAAATAATAGAGGCCGGGCTCTAATTTTAATTGAGGCTTAAAATCAAACATCAAGTCGTTTTTCGAGTCTTTTTTGCCTGGGAGAAGCAATTCGAGTACTGGTTCATTTGCATTTCGATTGTCAAAAAATGACAGCATAAATTTACGGGAGGCTTGATCCTCCAGGTTAAGGATCGTTCCAGTAAAACGGATCTGGACCGTACTTTTCTCATTGGTTCTGACCCGCTGCCCATTGATTGGGCGGCTCATTTTAACTGCTATACTTTCGCTGCGTACATTACTATTTACGAAGGCCTCTAAACTAGGATTTGGCTTGAAACGCGCCGGGTCAGCCTTTGCAATAGGGGCTGCCTTTTTTGGGGTTTGTATCGTATCTGGATAAACTTTTGGCATTTCAATGGGCACAGCTTCAGGTTCAGGCGAAGCGGGCTTTTCCTTCTCCCAAACCATCCAGACTGCGTACACAATTAATGCAGCACTAAGGCACCCGAGCGAAATCCACCAATACCATTTTTTGTCAAATTTTGACTGCGCATTGGAGGGTAAAGGTTCCTGCATGATGTCGCGTAGGTTGGCACGCAGTGCGATACGCCCAGGGTCGAAATCTTCTTTTAAACTTCGGTGCAAGGCTACTTCCTGGCTAAGTGCTGGATCTTCGGCCATTCGCTGCTCCCATTCCTGGCGTTGGCCTGGAGAAAGCGTATCATTTAGATAGGCTTCTATTTGTTCGTTCAATTCACTTTGCTTCATAGCTATCAGGCTTGGATTAATTCAAGATACCGGGGCTGCTTTTTAACCAAATCCACGAGATAATCTTTGCACTGGAATTTGCGCCGCCGGGCATACCCTTCGCTAGCGAAACCCATTTCAGTGGCAATTTCAGACATCGGTGTTTTTTCAAAGAAAAGCCGCAATAGTTTTTGACAGTCCTCTCCCAATTGGGCAAAAGCATCATCAAATACTTGTTGGCGTTCCAGTGTCAGATAATTCAGTTCCAGATCGTCTGTCCCCGCCAATAGTTTGACGTCTTCCCGAATCGTTACCTCAGAAGCTGATCTTTTACTTCGGCGGTTAAGCCAGAGGTTCCGACAAACTGCTGTGAAGTAAGTATTAAATTGGAAATTGATCCTAAAATCCGGAGATTGAGCTTTGCTGTAAATAACTATGGTAGCTTCTTGAAAAATGTCACGAGCATCGTCTTCCGAGCCACTTTGCCCTTCTACCATTTTTAATATGAGTGGAAACATCGTCTGGTACATTTTTCGCAGCACGATTGGGTCGCCATTCAAAACACCTTCAAGGTAGTCTGTGTTTGCCATGATTTATAATCCTGTAAGGCAAAGAACAGGTTTTTTATCTGCCTGGTTTAGAAATACGCCACAAAGCCGCACCAGGCTTAATAAAAAAGCCCTTGCTAATCCGTAGGACAACAAGGGCTTTAAATTTAGAAGGTAAAGTGGGTTGCGGCTGGGCAGTATTGGTTGGTTAAAACTGAAAGTAAATAAACGAGCTACTACTCTCTTGTGCCCAAATCAATAGCAGCAAAAGTGTAGACCAAACCAAGCCCAGTTTCCACCAGGAAAGTTGATGCGCAACGTCCAGCACCTTGGTATTTCGCATGAACCAGTGCGTTATCAACATAGCTGGAATGACAATGGCTACTTTAAGCAGCGCCAGGCTCGTCAATTCCGGCTTGCATTCCATGCCCATGCCAAACATGGCTTGCAACATTTGCCAGGCTTTTTCAAACGTACTGGATCGAAAGAAAACCCAAGTAATATTGACCAGCATAAAGGTCAGAAATGCATAAAAAAAGCCGAGCCAGGGTTTGGTAGCACGCAGCGATTCGCCAGTATGCGCCGCACGCTTGTCGCGGAAAAATTTTTCCACCCAGAGGTATAAACCATGTAAACCGCCCCAAACTACAAAGGTCCAATTCGCACCGTGCCACAGCCCGCCCAAAAGCATGGTAATCATCAACGCGAAATACATCCTTCTCACGCCATGCCGATTGCCACCCAGGGGTATGTACAGGTAATCGCGTAGCCAGGCCGACAAGGTGATATGCCAACGTCGCCAGAAATCAGAAAAGCCGATGGCTGCGTAAGGATAGTTGAAATTTTGAGGCAGTACAAAGCCCAGGCAAAGTGCCACGCCAATCGCACAGGTAGAATACCCAGCGAAGTCGAAAAAGATCTGCCCGGAAAAAGCCAAAACCCCAGCCCAGGCATCCATGGCTGGCAACCAGTCCTTGGTGCCAAAAATAGTATCGGCGGTGCCAGCCAGCATTCCGTCGGCCAAAACTACTTTCATAAATAGGCCAAGAGAGAGCAGGAATAGACCATCCATCATTTGCTTTTGGGTAGCGGTTCGTGGGCTTTCAAACTGTGGCACCAATTGTGGCGGACGAACAATTGGGCCGGCCACCAAATGCGGGAAAAAGGTCACGAACAACGAAAAGTCGAGCATCGATTTTACAGGCTCACTTTTCTTGTAATACATGTCAATCGTATAACAAAGGGTTGTAAACGTATAAAATGAAATGCCTGCGGGCAGGATGATATTGGGTTTAGCCGGATGGTAATCAAGGCCCATTGCATTGACCATCAGGACAAAATTGTCAAGCAAAAAGGTGCCGTACTTGAAGAAAATCAACATGCCGAGGTTGCCAATTAAACTGACAACTAATAGCAACTTTTTCTTGTGCGGGTTCTCTTGGGTATAAAGTGCCTTGCCAACATAAAAATCGACAACTGTCGATAACCACAGCAGCAGGATAAACGGCGGATTCCAGGCGGCATAAAAGATATAGCTGGCCAGGAGCAGGTTTACTTTTTTGGTCGTCCAGGTAAGTGGTAAATGGTGCAGAACGAGTATGACGGCAAAAAATGCAAGGAAAGTATAAGAATTGAATACCATGAGGTGCTAAAGCTGGGTATTAGTTTGGTTCGTTTTGTTTGATGTGTACTCCTAGGAAGACATGGAGTCTTCTGACGCGGCACTAATGTAGTTTCCAGCCTTTTTCCTGTTCAAGAATTTGGATGATTTGCGCCGTAAACACTGCCGCATCCGGTCGTTTCAAGTGAGAATCTTCCGGGCAAATGAAATGATCCATTGCAGGATAATCGGCGTAATGAATACCCGGACAACCGGTGTAGGCCAACAAACGATCCCAGTACTTTTCTCTCGGAAACCCCATTTTTTCGCCCATCAATGCGGGCCCACTGGAGGGCGGTCGCAGAAATAGCACTTCTCCTCCACGGGCCTTAATTTTATCGATATCAACCTTTGTTGATTGGAAAATAGCGTTCAGTTCATCGTCAGGCATCGGTGGAGCACCCTGTGCCATTTTGCCAAAAAGCTTCCAAATGCCGCTCACTTGGTTTTGCAAATTGGTATCCCTTTCGAACCTGTCAGTCATGTACATCTGCCGATCAAAGGTGTTTTGATTGAAATCCGAGGGAAAAATCGGCATCATAAATACGCCTGGCCGACTTGGGATTTCTAGGGCATCCAAACGCGCATTCAAGGAAAAATTATCCTTGTCCAGAAAAACGAATTGAGATTCCAGTATCCGGTTGAGTTCAAAACTGGACTGCTGCGCTGGCGTTCGGGCGTGATAATATTTGATATTTTCATTGGGCCTCTTATTGCCACGATTTGAAAAAAACAAGCCTTCGGTTGCATCCAGAACCAGTCGGCCTTTGAAATTCAAGTCATTGGCCAGGTCTTCCAAGACTAGACGTGGAGAACTTCCCTCAATGGCTAGTTGCACCGCATGGCAATTTGTGTTTTCCCTCCAAGTCGGGATATCCAGATCATATTTCATTCTAGAGGATCCAATAAAGACCACGGTTTTTTCCTTCGATTCATAAACCATGTCTCTATGGTGCGACCAAAGCGACGGGCCATCGTCGTAGGCGATTTTAATGCCTTGTAGACGGAGACTTATCTCCAAGGCGATTAAGGCAAATACAACGATTCCGGCCGTTAGGAGGGCTGCTTTTTTAAGCGTATTTTCCGGCATAGGTTAAAAAGTTATGGTAGTTTAATATACATGCTTGCGCCATTCTAAACGTGACAGCATTTTCCAGCAAACTTGGGTTGTGTAAATGTCAACGCTGCGTTGCGATAGGGTGCATTTCAAATTGTCGCTGTTGCGTATGGTGTAATGGTATTCTGCCCGGGGGTATGTAAAAAGCCCTTGCTAATCCGAAAATCGGCAAGGGCACGTATCTATCAGGTGTTAGAACCAGTTTGACTCGTTAGATCCTTCAGGACTAGTCAAACGCGTAAAACGAATCTCCAAGCGCAATCGCTTTTTGCCGGGCAGCGTCGCTGGTGTAAACAATAGCAACAACCAGATTCGTGCTGCTTTTTTCGTCTAGCAAAGTCATAATGAAAGCTCCAACGCCATCCTTGGTGCCTTCTACGAAGTAGCCAACAAAGTCGTGAATTTGCAGTTCATCCACCGCGCTAATATCGTCGTATTCCATTTCTTTAGCCGCAGCAACCAGTGCATCAGCAAGGGTTTCTTTGGTGACCTCGCCATCCTGCTCGGCATAAATAGATACGAACAAATCACTGCCCTCCGCAGTAAATTCTTCTGCATTATTGGTGGTCACCCGCAGGTTGGCCGGAGCGCTGAAACCAACGCCATGGTTGTCCCAACGCCAGTCCTTTTGTGCAAAAGCCGTGTTTAAAACAAAGGTAAAGGCAATGAAAAGGGCGATTTTGAATGATTTTCTCATGTTTTAAATTGATTGGTAAAAGTTGAAATGTTTTTAGACTGCATGCCTGGTGTGCATTCCAAGTCATATTTTTGCCACAAAGGTCAAAATAAAGTTAGAGTTTCACAAAAGGATAAAATTCAGCTGGTGAAAAAAAATCCAAGCATGCAACTGCTGCATCCGGCCGATAAGTCATGAATATGGCGGCATCTACTTTTGCCATTATTAATAAAACAATGCCTAAACGCGCTTACTTCGAGCTCAAATCTTTGCGTAAAAAGAGCAATTCACTCCATACTTCATTGGTGTATTGTTTTATACTTTCAAGATGATCATCGTAAGTATCTTCTCCAAAGATTCCTTCGTAGGTTGCCTTAAAAGGTTTGCGGAACCCAGCTGTTTTTTCCTTCAAACCTTGTTTGTACCGCACTACTACAGAAAATTGTGCCGGCCCTGAAGCATTGATGGAATATACCGCTACAGCTAAACCATTGGCTTGCCATACTTTTTTCCGCTGTGCTAATATTTTTCTGATTTGATCTGCCGATCCAATCTTTGGATATAGATGATCTATTTGAATTTTATCAGAAT
>JBBQLD010000335.1:0-5522 GCA_038327555.1 Chitinophagales bacterium | reverse complement strand
GCGCGCAGGTGTTTATGATTGCCATCAAAAAAGACGAAAACCTTGTTGCCAACTACCTTAGTTTCGCCATTGGTCAGGAGAAACACGTCGTTTTCGCCGATATTACTTTGTTTGAGGTCAGTGAGATCGCTAAAAACAAGGATTTCGATCCGTTCTGAAACCTGATGCTCCAACAGTTGCTGGACGGAAGAGAAATCATATTCGGCCATTTGTAGCGCAGATTGTGCCACCGTGCGGGCATCTCCATACCAGTAGGTCGTAAAATTGGGCGTCTCGTAAAGGCTCCATTCATCAAACTGGCTATGGTACTGTACGCGGTTTTTCCCAAATGAGGTTTGGCTGGTGGTTTGAGCTTGGAGGGATAAAGTACAAAGTGCAAGTTGCAAGATCCAAAATATCGAATTTAGCATATAAGTGCAATTCCGACAGCCTAAAAAGCCAATCCTGCGCACAAATGACTCAACGACGGATTGACCTAATGACGGAATGACTAAATGACCCAATATCGATATCTCTATCTTTGCCATAGCTTCAGTTTTTGTGTTTGAACGCTCAAATATGGGGAAAATTTCCCACAAAAAAGCCTCCGAAATTTTAAAAACTTCGGAGGCCGCACTAGAATTTAGAAAATTGTGGGTCTTCGCGCTCTGTTGACAATAATCATTTCCACTTAGCTCCTAGAGCTTCAAAAGTAGGCAGATGCCTATGATGGTACATATCGAGCACCACTCCATCTTTCCAGACCACGACACCTGGACTTGCTCGAATGATGGTTTTGAGCAACTTATCATCCGCACGATAGAAAGGATAATTTGCACCTATCTTTTTAGCAAAATCTTCGGAGACCTCTGAATCTCCAAAAGTTGTGATGCAATAAACTTTCCAGCCCGCTTTTTTAGCAGCTTCGGCAAGTGGGTTTATGCCGTTTTGGAAACGTGCAGCGTATTCTGGCGTTGGTACAAATACTTGACGTTCTACTTTTCTGGGCTGTACAGAAACAATACGAAGCTGCAAACGATTGGAATCAGAGGTTACAGGAATGGTATCTTTTGCCCATGTGGTATCCTGAACGGTATAGGTTTCAGTCTGTTTTTCGCCTTCGAGGTGGTAGGCCACAATCATCAAACTGTAGTTTTTCTCATTCAGCAAATCCTCCGTAACTTCCCCATTATCAGTACTTTCTACGGCAAATTCACTCACTTTTGTTTTGGTAATAGGGACTTTTATACTGTCTTTAAGGATGTAAAAATCGGTCTTAATCTGCTCCCGAACTTTCCAGCCTTTTGCAGCGGTATATTCCTTGTAATAGGTGATTTTCCCTGGTTGCGGCTCCATGTATTTGAGTTTTACATGGTTAATCGTGTCTTCCAATAACCAGCCTACAATGTCAATTTTGGCACTAGACTCCAATTCCTTGCGTTCCCGGACATTGCTGCCTATTTTGAACGGACGGAAATCCACTACAGGCAAATCCCAATACGTATTTTGGATGCAAAGCAACAGCGACCCTGCGGTGATCAACCCGACAGTGAGGTTTCGAGTGCGAGCTGACCACAATTGGTGCATGTTGCGCGTGCGGAATAAAAATAGCAGTGCAGGTACCATTAACCCGATGTCTTTGAAGAAAGAAATCTTTGGGTCGAGCTTGATAAAATCGCCAAAACAGCCACAATCGGTGACTCGCATGTGTTCTTTTACGTATGGGCCCCATTTTGCAAAATCAAAGAAATTGTCGTCAGTAGGGACAAAGCCGGTGAGGTAGGTGAAGCCGGTTAAGATTGTGAAAAAGAACACAATCAGAAAGAACAACCAGGCAGTCCATTTGCGACTATACCCGACCATGAGCATTGCGCCTATTGCGATTTCAAACACGATCATGGTGATAGAAAAGCCTTCGCTATACTTTGCCAACCAAGGGAAAAGTGGCGCAATTCCTTTGAAAACATTGTTTAAGCCCTCAAAAGTGGTTTCAAAGGCACCAAAATAATCAAGCATTTTGTAGGCTGTTCCGATGGGATCCACCGCTTTTACCAAGCCTGAAAAAATGAACCAAACGCCACAGAAATGTTGCAGAAAAGTCCAAAAGGTGGAATTTGATTTTTTCTTCCAAACCGTCCATGCGGTCAAAAACATGCCAACAAAGGCAAAAGAAATAAGAAGTGTAGGCAGTGATGTCATGATGCTTGTTAATGCGTTGAGTTGGGAATTTTGGCATTTGCTTCAGTCAACCGAATGAGCGCAAACACGGCGTAATTAATAATGTCACGGTAATTGGCCTCCAAGCCTTCGGAGACGGAAGTTTGGCCGAAATTGTCTTCTATTTGTTTGATTCTCAGTAGCTTTTGGAGAATAAGATCTGTCATACTACTGACCCGCATCAATCTCCAGGCTTCGTTGTAGTCATGGTTTTTAGCTTGAAGTAGCCGGATGTTTTCGCCAATATGTTGATCAAAAAGTTTGGCTACTTCTGTGGGCGCAAGTTCAAGTGGAGCATCCGCTGGCAATGATAATTGAATAAGCGCCAATACACTATAATTTACTAGGCCTACAAATTCCCCTTCAATGGGATCTTCCACTTTTTGAGCGCCCTTTTCTTCGACACTTCGGATGCGGAGGGCCTTGATGTACAACTGATCAGTAATACTCAATGGACGTAGGATACGCCATGCGGTGCCATAATCGGCGGTTTTTTTTACAAATAGATCGCGGCAGCGGCCCACCACTTGATCGAATTGTTCGAGCGTTTTTTCCATAAAATCTGGGCAAATGTAGCCAACTGTATCGCGGCGCAACAAACACTCCTTGTATTTTTGAATTTCGTTTGCGTATACCTACTACTTTTGCCCGTACAATTTAATAACAAGTCCAGTTTTCATCCTTTTGATCACCTTAACACTTAAAAAATGAAACGAGTAATTGGCTTAGGCGGCATATTCCTGAAATGCCAACATCTGAAAGAAACCCGTGCTTGGTATGAAGCGCATTTAGGTATAAATCTTGAAAGTTGGGGTGTACAATTCTTTTTCAAAGATGACCCAAATCCAGAGGCCTGTTCTAATCTTAGTTTTTTCAATTCAAGTACGGAGTATTTTGCACCGTCGGAGTCGGCCTTCATGATAAATTTTAGAGTCGAGGATCTGGATGCTTTGGTAGCGGCCTTGATCGAGTCGGGTGTGCCGATGATCGGTGAACCTGTTTCAGAAGAATTTGGCAAATTCGCCTGGGTTATGGATCCGGAAGGGAATAAGATTGAACTTTGGGAGCAACCAAAATAAAGGCAAATAAGGGTTTATACTACTACCAATATCAACCCTCTATACATCACTGGGCCAAAATATGCGCCATGCGCAAGAGATCTTTATTGAAAGTTTTATTTTTGGTAATGGCCTCTTCAAAAGGGGTAAAATAAACATCGTTGTTTCGGATTCCTACCATAAGGCCCGATTTACCGGCCAGAAGTGCCTCCACAGATGCAAAACCAAGCACGGAAGCTAGTACGCGGTCTAGTGTGCTGGGCGAACCGCCGCGTTGCAAGTGGCCAATTACCGTCACTTTGATATCGTCGTAGAGATCTATTTTTTCTTCCACTTTGTGCGCAATGTCATAGACCGTACCCATGTGGTTACCCTCGGCTACAATGACAATACTAAACAATTTAGCCCGTTTTGCACTGCGTTTAAGGAGCTTCACTAAATCGTCAATCGAGGTCTCCTCTTCAGGAATAAGTACACCTCCTGCTCCGCCTGCAATTGCGGTATGAAGGGCGATAAAACCAGAGTTTCGCCCCATAACCTCCACAAAAAAGAGGCGGTTATGTGAGTCTGCCGTGTCTCGAATTTTGTCCACTGCCTGCACTGCCGTATTCACGGCAGTGTCGAACCCAATCGTAAAATCAGTCCCATAGAGATCATTGTCAATCGTCCCTGGGATACCCAAAATAGGCATGTCCGGGAACTCTTCCATAAACTTCATCGCACCCGTGAACGTACCGTTTCCTCCAATGGCGATAAGGGCATCAATGTCATTATCTACCAAATTTTCATACGCTTGACGTCGGCCTTCAACGGTCATAAAACGCTGACTCCGTGCAGTTTTTAAAATCGTTCCGCCCCTGTGGATAATGTTGCCAACATCTGTAGTTTCAAGCCGTTTGATATTGCCGTCAATCATTCCTTCGTAGCCACGCATGATGCCATAGATGTGCAGGTCGTTGTTGAATGCGTTTCGCACAATGGCTCGTATCGCAGCATTCATGCCCGGGGCGTCACCTCCAGAAGTAAACACCGCAATGCGTTTTATATCTTTTGCTTCTTTTATCGCTTTTGCCATTTTCTTAGATGTAATTTACTTGCCAAATTAGTGATTTTGGGCTTTATTTAAATTTATTCAAATATCTTTTCAATCCGAACTACCCATGTGGAATTCTGCTAACGGATAAATTGGCTTTCTAACTATTCGACCCAATTGCAAACGACGCTCCTCCATACATTTTGACAGAATTACCTGAAAATGGTGGGCGATCGAGCCTACAAAATGAACAGGCACATGCTGGAATCCTTGGTATTTAGATACGTGACGATCCAGAAATTCCCCCAGGCATTCGGAGACTAATTTTTGAATAAAAGGATGTTGAAGATTGTCGCCCAAAAAGCGTGTAAAGGTAGCAAGGTACGCATTTGCGCCTTTTTCATATGCCAGATCCTTGATAGCATCGGGACCTTCTGGATGTTCCTTTTTGAATAAAACGTCCAGATCAGTTGGCAATTCTCGATAAAACCATGCTCGAAGCAGTGCTTTGCCTAGGTGGGTACCACTGCCTTCATCACCAAGCAGCCATCCCAAAGATGGCACATTGTCCAAGATTTTAACCCCGTCGTAATAGCAACTATTGGATCCTGTGCCTAAAATGCAGGCAATGCCGGCACTGCGGCCGCAGACGGCTCTTGCTGCTCCTAATAAATCGTGCTCTACTTCAACTTTTGCGTTTGGAAAGCATGCACTTAGTGCGGCAGCGACTATTTCAGTTCTATATGCATCATGAACTCCGGTCCCATAAAAATACACCTCAGTGATTTCTTCCGCCTTCAGTTTAGGTAAAAGTTGAACCTCAATAATGCTGCGAATTTCGAGCGTAGAATGAAAAAACGGGCTAAATCCTACGGTATTCTCAAGCTGTTGGTCGCGATGGCTGTAGGAGAGCAGCCAGTCACATTTTGTAGAACCACAATCTGCAATGATGACCATATTTTTGAAGGAGGATTTGTTAGAAAATCTGGATTGATTTGCACACTGGCTGGCTTAAACTAACGAAACTCAAGGCGTAAACGCAATCAGCGACTTGATGTAAAAAGTACACTTTGGGCGCAAATGTAGTTTTTTCTTAAATTAGGCTTGGTGCTTAAACATAAAAAAGCGGCGGCGCGAAAAATTTCGCGCCGCCGCCAGTAGCTTTTTTTCCTATAAAATGGGCAGAAATTAATTAAGATTGAAGTTTACAGTACCAACCAAGTAGCCTTAGTTAA
>JBBQLD010000334.1:0-5541 GCA_038327555.1 Chitinophagales bacterium | reverse complement strand
GGTGATTTTATGGAGCCGAAAGGCTGGAAAGCGCTGGGGAATCGGCTCAGCGATCAGTTGCTGGGCGCCGTGAAAGAATTGGCACCGGGAACGTCCAAACTATCGCGCCCGCCAATAGAGGAACCGGCCGCTGCACCACAGCAAACGAATCTTTTTGGAGAACCGGACACGCCGGCAGAGGATAGTGCAGGCAAAAAAACGTTTAAAGCGGGAGATACGATTGAGTTTGATTGAGGGAAGGATGATGATTGAACTAATCCTTGAAAATAACCTGCCATGAATGAAACAGATCTAAAAAACCTGGTCCGTCAACAGATTGCTGCTGACAGTCTGGATACTGCTTTACAATTATTGATAGATTACACCAGTGATCATGAAAAACTGGATGGAATCATTATCCACCTCGCCAGATTTAATCAAATAAAGAAAGAGGAGGCGAACGGGACGATCGCTCATTCGGAAATCAACAACGAACTCAATAAATTGAGGAGTAACCTGCTGGCTTATATCAGAACAGAAAACCTGATGGTAAATCCTCCTTTACCCAGTACTCAAAAAAGCCTGGAAGCGTACGAAGAGTGCCTGGCATTATCCTTTACAAGGGTTAAAGTCGCGCAGGTATTGATGTCTAATTTTCAAGCCCTGCAAGGATTAACCATAACAGATATTCAAAAAGAGTCAACCCTGATCAGCAGGAAACTGATCGTGGACTTTATAAATGAACTGAATACCCAAGGATTAGTAGAAAAAATAAAAGAGGGTGGTAAAACGATCTGGAGGATTAATGAAAAAGGAGATAAGACCTTAAAAAAGAAAATTAAAACGGAATAAAAGGTCTTGTTGTGTTACTACAATTTACCGTCTCGAGATAGACGAACCACAGCACAAGACCTTTTAAGGCATTGGGGATAAATAGCGCGTTTTGATGTGATGGAGTCATAACTTATCAGGTACACCGGTTGGGGGAAAACCCCAGGAGGTACCCAAAAGCGACTCAATAACCGATCAAAAAAATGTGCTGTGGTCATGATTGAAAAATTTAGGTATAGTAAACATGAAAATCACAATGGTTTTAGGCATTTGATTGATGATTAATCGCAATATCAATATTTACGTATACAATTTTTATTTCATTTAACTAAGGTTTAACATTACCCGCTGGCGCGCAGGCTTCCTTCGCGCTGTTGGCGCTCGCGCATCCGTTTTAAAAATGGGTTTTGTGGCTATGATAGATTGTACGCCAGCGCAGGAACCTCTACTGCATGGAAGCCCTTATTATAAAACCTGTTCCTGACGTGAGTTGTCATGTCGTAGTGAAACGGAGACATCTACACAAGCCGGGGTTTTCGAAAACCTTCTGGCATCAGGGATTGTAAGTTACTTGGCTTGTGTGGATGTCTTCGTTTCACTACGACATGACAAATTCAGTTAGAGGCATTTTGACATAGTCAACGCAAAGAGATTTTTACGCTGGCCGCAGGCCGCAGGTACGAGACACTGCGGCGGCGCTGGGCTTAGGTTTTCTACGGCGTACCTGGCGAGGTGTAAAATCAAAAGCCCCGTGAATTGGGTGGGCATTTGAATGCAGTGCAAGAAAAAGAAGGCTATATATAGAAAAATCCAAATATGCCCTTTATTTTAGCGCTTGATAAACGCCTGTGTATGCCTGTTTGCCCATTGCTCCAAATGATATTTGCCCCCTGACTACTTCGCTTCACTTGCGAGTAATCAGGGGGCTAGTCATAGGTAGTGAGCATTGTCGCAATATACGGTTAAGTAAAAAGACGCAATGCGGATTAAGTAATAAAATGGGAGGAATCAGGCATGGAGGAAGGGTTGATCCTTGTGACAATGAACAAATTAGTCGTGAATAAAAAATAACAACAGTTGACATGACAGATACAAATCAAGATAAAAAAGTCGCAGTAATCTGGGGACTAAAACCGGGGCAAACCATAGAGGTTCCACTACATCAACTATACGAACATTTGAATCTTGACGATTGTCAGAGTCTCGCCGAAATGGCCGCCCTAAGCTCGAACGTTTACAAGGACAACAACCAAGATTTTTTTGAAATTAACAATTGGTCAGCGGTGGAGATTGATGTGTCGCACCCCACTCCAAGTTGGAAATTCAAAGTCCCAGGCTTGAAGTTTGAGGTGTGGAAGAAATCTGTTTCAGGCCATAAACCAATGATAGCCATAGTATTTCGAGGCAGCCATGTAGGTTGGGATTGGTACACCAATATAAGGTGGCTAACGAGGTTCATCCCGTTTACATTCGACCATTATGACCAAACCAAGTCAATTGTATCAAAAATTGAGGGCCAAATCAACGGCAGGTATGGCATCAACGGCGTTGAAATAGTGACCACTGGACATTCGTTGGGCGGCGGTCTGGCACAATTGACTGCCTATGCATCGCAGAATATTAAAAGGGTCTTTTCCTTTGACTCGTCTCCTGTAACTGGGTTTTACGACATTGAAAAAGCCGTGCGCGAAAGAAATAAAGTGGGTACCACGATATACCGGGTTTATGAACACAGGGAAGCATTGTCTTTCATTCGGAACTTCATGAAGCATCTATATCCAGTAAGCCTAAAAGACCCACATATCATAGAAATTAGGTTTAACTTTTCCGGGGAGAACGCGATAGAAAAGCACAGTATAGATTTGATTGCCAGAAACCTGAACCAAAAGATATAAAAGAAAAGAATACCTTACAAGGCAAAAAATACCCGACGAAACTGAATAAAAGTTATAATTACATAACCACCTAAAACAACTTTACAACAATGAAAACCAATTGGAGAAGCGGTTTCAAAACAACAAAAGACAAATTACTTTGGGCGGGGTATCTGTTTGGGTGCAATTCAAAATGTCGCACCTTCTTGAAAGCCAAGGATACGTTTTCCTATGTTCTCTCTAAAGGAATATAGGAAAATTGTAGCATGATCTTTTTTTCTATACGACATTTTGAATTGCACCCTATCTGTTTTGTATTTCCGCAGTTTGTATAACCCTTATCACATTATCAAGGCCAACAATTAGAGATGAAAACGACCTTGTAAAAGTAAGCGGTAAATTTGACAATTATAAGTTTATAGATAAAAGAAGAGGTGTTCAAATATATAAAATCTGGTTACAGAAATATTCAAATGCATTTAAGATTAATGCCGATTTCTTAGGATTATTTTACGATGGTAAATTTAGAAAAATAAATTATGGCGATAGTCTATCTCTTTCGATCGCTAAAATAGATTTAAATAAAGTAAATAACTCAAAAGAGGATTTATTTATATTTTCTATTTCAGATTCTACCAACAACTATCTCGACATGTCAGAAACACTTAAAAGGTACAATAGTAACCTGGCTTATTATATGAGTTTGGGAATGCTTGTTGTGGGAATTGTTATGATTAACTCCGGCTACAAAAACCAGAGCAATCCTGATTGACTCATTGGCCCAAGCAATTATCGAATTTATTGACCTACATTACAACGATGCTTTTATTGGGAACTATTGTAATATTATTTCGAATACATTCCAAGCAGAAAATACGATCTTAGATTTTAGTATATACCCCAACCCGGCAACCGACTATTTTAATCTCATAAGTAGTCAAAATAATGTAGAGATTGAAGTATATAATTTTTTGGGGCAAAAATTAATTTCGGAATACTCACTTGGACAGAGCATTAAAATAGACCATTTACCAAGCGGTTATTATTCAATTTTGTTGAGACAGCATGGTAAAATACTAGGTTCTTCCAAATTGATTAAGGAAAATTAACCACATGCACCTAATCGAGTAGGGAGCGGTTTTCTGCGGCTGTCCTGCTATACTTTGCGCTGGGTGTTGAAAAAAACACCCGAGCGCGGCGTGTGGGCGTTGGTAGCAAGGGTGGCGGAAATACCTGGCAAGGCGAAAATATTCCTCATTCCTCATCCCTGCTTTTACAACCTCAGCAAACCCCGCCGCAACGCCAACAAACTTTTTCCGTAAATACAACGTGAGCAAACCTTTTTGCAACCTCAGCGATCCAATACATCATTGGATGGTAGCCATCTTTGTGTCAATGACCACACACCTGTACTGCCGAACAGGGTTCGGCAGTACCAGTTGACGCAATGAAATAGTTTATGAGACTTAGATTTAAAAACATTTGCTTTGTCGTAATGGCTTTCCCTTTGTTGCTAACAGGGCAAAGCAATTTCAATATTCAGATTGATACGTTTTCCATTCCAGGTTTGCCGGGTTTACACTCGTTTGCCTATGCGCGACACGCCGGAAAATGGTTGTTAATAGGCGGCAGAAGAGACGGGATGCACCTGAAATTCAACTCCTTTCCCAACAGCAGCGCCAACGGAAAAATATTGGTGGTCGACCCGGAAACACTGCAAATATGGGAAAGCCCGCTGAGCGAATTGCCCGATACCCTTCAGGAGCAATTGCGCAGCACCAACATGGAGTTTTTTCAGGAAGAAGAAACCCTCTATTTCGTCGGCGGCTACGGGCGCAGTGAAACGGCGCAAAACCACATTACGTATCCTTACCTGACCCGAATCAATGTAGACGGCCTGATGAATGCCGTGGTGAACGGCAGCGCATTGACGCCCCATTTCCAACAGATCAGGGACACCTTTTTTGCGGTGACGGGTGGACAGTTACAAATATTGAACGACACCTTTTTCCTGGTGGGCGGACACCGCTTCGAGGGTGTTTACTCCGCCAATTCGGGCGACAACCAATTGCAGTTTTATACCAACGCGATCCGAAAATTTACCCTCGAAAACGGACCCGAAGGCTGGCATGCCGCGCACAAAAGCGCCATATTGGACGAACTAAACCTGCATCGCAGGGATTACAACCTCGCGCCACAGGTGACCAGCCAAGGCGAAACTGGACTCGTCGCTTTCTCCGGCGTTTTTCAGCCCGGTCCGGCGGCTTTGCCCTTCCAGAACATTGTGGAAATCGGCCACGGCGGACATCAGCCGGTGAACGGATTCAGCCAGTTTCTGGCCAATTACCACTGTGCCAAAGCGCCCTTCTTTATTCCTTCCGAAAACGAAATGCACACCTTGTTTTTCGGCGGCATGAGCCAGTACTGGCTGAATGAAAACGACAGCCTCATCCGCGACAACCGGATACCTTTTGTCAGAACGATCAGCCGGGTCAGCAGGCTGGCAGACGGCAGTTACGAAGAAGTGGCTTTCGATGCCGAGTTGCCGACTTATACCGGAACCAGCGCAGAATTTATCTTAGCAACGGGTGTGCCGACCCTGCAAAATGACATCATCAACTACGATGCCCTACCCTATGGCAACAACCTGATCGGTTATATTGCAGGCGGTATCGTCACGCCCGGCACACAACGCAATCCATTCATTGTAAACAACTTGGGTATCACATCCGCCAGCAATTTGCTCATCAGGGTGTTCCTTGTCAAAAACGAACCCAGCGCTACCAACGAAAAGCCGCTGGACGGTCGGTTCGATCTTGGAGTGCATGTTTTCCCCAATCCGACCGATGATGTCTGG
>JBBQLD010000333.1:0-5541 GCA_038327555.1 Chitinophagales bacterium | reverse complement strand
TGGTATTTAATAACCCGGATACCCTGAGCGGTGTTTGCACCAGCTAAAGGAACATCTGATGTGTAGATCAAAGGCTTACCATCGCGGGAGTTGATGATGAGCTTGTTGCTGTCAGTATACTGTTGGCCAATGAGGAATCCATATCCTACACCAGAGTTTGCGCTACTGTCTCTTGTTGCATCCTTACCTTTGCGCTGATCGCCATTTTCAAATTTGCCGTAAAAATCTGCAAGGGTAGTAAATCCGTTCCAGCCCGTCTGATCGTAGTGCAAGGTCATGTGGTAACGGTTAGAGGGAGAGCCGCCATTGCCGTTTGCAGTCAAAATTGTCTCGTTGGTAGCACCAGCTTTGAATATATGGAAGTAGTCAGGATCCAGGGAGAAACCATTGGCGATCACAGCATCACAATAGCTGATGACTTTAGCCATATCAGCAGGGTCGAAGGTGTAAGGGCCTGCGGGGTTATCTGATTTGTACACGGCTTTGTTCAGGTAAAGCTTAGCCAAAAGCGTGTTGGCGGCGGCTTGAGAAGCCAGTGTTGCGTCACCACCAGGACCTATCACAGGCAGGAGCGGAAGCGCTTCAGTAAGGTCTTTTTCCACAAAGTCAAACGCTTCCGAACGAGTGAAAACGCGCGGATTTATCTCTACACCTTCATTTATTTCTCGGAAAGGCACTTTACCCCAAAAATCCATCACGTGAAACATGTAAAAAGCGCGAAGAAATTTAGCTTCAGCAGCTTGTTGCGCCGTGGGGGCTGGGCTGGTAGAGGCCAATACCTGGTTACAAAGAAAGATAGATCCGTTCAGGCGGTTCCAGCTACCGATAATGTAGTTGTGAGTAGGATCCCAGGTATGTGCATGTAGCGTGCGCCAAACGCCGTTGTCACCCCAATCCGTGCCACGAGTTGGCGGAATCATTTCGTCAGTGGTATGCTCCGTCAATGAATAGACCTGATCCTGATCTTGAAATTGATTCAAGTTTCTGTAAGCCGAAACCAGCAAGGCACCCCCATCACCGGCAAAGGTTGTGCCAGTGATTGGAGTAAGCACCGAATCAGTTGATTCTACTTCCAGATTGGTACAGGCTTGGAAACCCCAAAGGCACAGTCCAAAAAGTGGAAGGAGAAGGAAAAATTTGAAATTTTTCATGTGTGAAAAGTTTTTGTAGTTTGTTGTTTAGAAAGTGACATTAGCCCCTACAGAGAAAGTGCGTGCACGCGGGTATGCGCTGTAATCAATGCCCAAAGATGGGATATCGTCAATTTGCTTGTTGGTGTTTACTTCTGGATCCAAGCCGGAATAACCCGTAAAGACAGCCAGGTTCTGACCATTTACGAACAGGCGAAGCGCAGAAATGTTTTTGGATTTTAAAGGAAGGTTGTAACCCAAGGTAATATCCTGTAAACGTACAAAATCTGCCTTTTCAAGGAAGCGAGTCGACACCTCCGGCGCATTCAGGCGGCTTTCACCGCTGGTAGGTACGTCTGTGGTCACATTACGTCCACCACCCAATGCACCTGCGGTAAAGAGTGCGTTGGCCGTGTTGTTGTAAACATAGTGGCCAAATTGACCCGTAAAGAATATACTAGCATCAAGATTGCCAAATTGGAACTGATTGGTAAGACCAGCAGTAACTTTAGGGATCGGGCTCTTGCTAACAAAAACCTGCTTGTCAAGATTGTCCTTATAGGTTTGGATACCATTGTCGTCATAACCTACAAACTCGCGCAAAAAGAATGCAAACAAAGGTTGTCCTTGTGCAATTCGTTCTGCAAAAGCCCCGGAAAGTCCCTGTCCGTTGATCGCGCCTGTATTAAAGATGCCGTCGAAGTTTTTAACTTCGTTTTTATTGTAAGATACGTTGCCCAGTATAGTCCAGTCAAAATTGCTTCCGTCAATAGCCACCAAATTAAGGCCAAGTTCAATGCCTCTGTTTTCAATGTCTGCATCCAGATTCCTCCAGTTAAATTGTCCCGGTGATGGCTGCGCAGCAAACTCTTTTACCAACATGTCCTTGGTATTTTTCTTGTACAGGTCAAGAGAGCCGCTCAAGCGTGAATTCCAAAAACCAAAGTCAATACCCAGGTTAAGCTGAGTAGTGGTTTCCCACTTGATTTTTGGATTTTCAAAAGAAACATTAGTTAAGCCACCTGTAAAGACGTTTAGTGCGTCATCAATACCTCCATTTCCAACTCGCTGACGGGTGTTGTAGAGATCGTGTGGAATTTCCTGGTTACCCGTTACACCATAGCCCAAACGCAGGCCCAGATCGGAGAAGACATTCGGGCAGAAAGACTCCTGACTGATGCGCCATTTCACCGCCGCAGAAGGGAAATAGCCATAGCGATTGTCTGGGCCGAACTTGGTAGAACCGTCTGCGCGCATGGTCGCAGTCACGAGATACTTGTCAGAGATACCAAAATTTACACGGCCAAAGTAAGACTGAAGTTCATCTACGGTATAAGACGAGTTAACCACCGCAGAAAGTCCAGCGGTAGAGGCGTTGTTTACCATTAAACTCAGGTCAGAAGTGCTGAACTTGGAGTAAGTGTTCTGCTTTGATTTATTGTCAAATCTTTGGTAAGAATAGCCTGCCAAACCAGTGAAATCAACTTTGCCGAAAGATCGGTTGTAGGTGAAGTAGTTCTCCCAAAGAGTACTGTTATTTTCAAGGTCTGATGTAAATAGACGGCCTTTGCCACCAACTGCGGGGCCTAAGCTCAAATCTCTGGACAATGCATTTTTGCGTGACGAAAGGGACCGGTCAAAACCAACTACGGTTTTGAAAGTCAAATGTTTTGTGATTTGCAATTCTGCATTCAGGTTGCCGAGCATACGCAGAGAGTTCGTTGCATCGTCACTAAGCTCAATCATAGCCAATGGATTTGGCTCACTAGGATTGAGTTTGCCATCAGCGCCAATTAGCTGGAAAAGCGTGCCATCCGGGTTATGGGTAGGCCAGGTTGGATTCCCTTTGAGTGCGCTAAGCCAGGCATCGCCTTCGAAACCTGCGTTTTCTGTGATAGGAGCGCCTGCATCAAGCGTTTGTGCAACGGTAACGTTAGTTCCAATTTTCAAACGGTCATTCAGGAATTTTTTATTTGCGTTAAAACGACCGCTCAAACGTTTGATACCACTTTCTTTAACGATGCCATCCTGATCAAGATAGCCCAGTGAGAAGCGATAATCGCCACCCTGACCACCTCCACCGAACGCAAGGTTGTGGGTGTGCGTCAAGGCAGTCCGTGTAATGGCATCCTGCCAATCGGTTTCGCTGCCTTTATTGACCGTTGCTGGATCAGAACCCGGGTTCAATTTCTGCCACTCCGCAACAAAGGTTCTGCCATCAAGCAAATCAAACTTTTTGGCTATTTGGCTCACGCCCAGTGTGTAGCCATATTCCAATACTCCTTTGCCGCTTTGACCACCTTTTGTGGTGATGAGCACCACACCGTTCGCGCCACGTGAGCCGTAAATAGCGGTAGCAGAAGCGTCCTTCAGGATGTCAATGCTGGCAATGTCAGCAGGGTTCAGGAAGTTGAGTGGGTTCCTGGCTGCCTGCGAACCAATCCTTTCAATGTTGGAGCCGCCGGTGGTCTCACCGCCGGCGAGTGGAACACCATCCACCACAAAAAGTGGGTTGTTGCCTGCGCGGACTGACGAAGCTCCACGGATACGCACGTTGATACCACCGCCTGGCTCTCCGCCGTTGGTCGTTACGACCACACCAGCAGCGCGGCCCTGGATCAATTGCTCTGCAGAAACGGACATGCTCTTGTTGAAATTCTTTTCAGTAACCGAGGTAACTGCCCCTGTGGCATCCGATTTTTTTACTGAACCGTAGCCGATTACCACGATTTCATCCAGAACGCCCGCAGCTTTCATCGCCACGTCAATTGTGTTGGATACTCCGAGCGTAATGACTTGTTCCGCATAGCCAGTGTAAGCAAAACGGATTTGAGTCGAACCTTCAGGCACCTCAATAGAAAAGTTGCCGTCAATGTCTGTTGCCGTGCCACGGGTGGTGCCGACTACAGAAACGGAAGTGCCAATCAGCGCATCACCGCCTTCAGCGTCAGTGACTTTGCCTTTTACGGTGCGTTGGGCCATTGCGAAATTACAGAGCAGCAAAAGAGCCACAAGCAACCCGCCTTTGGTAAGGGTGTGCAAAAACTTCATACGAAAATGAGTTTAGTTTAGTGAAATGATATTATGCCACAAATAATGATAGCCGCTGGTAAAGTTCGGTTAGCATGGGGATTGCTTTAGGTGTTTCGAACAAGGCGGTCAAATCTGGATAGGGCGGCGGAACTGAGATCTCTTTCCAAGGTGTGTGGTGAACACTAAGATGTGGCGAAGGTAGTATTTTGGAAGTTTTAGAAACAAGCACTTTTGGCAAATTTTTTACAAAAGCAAAAATACCAAATTAGATTATCAATAAAAAAAAGATACCTTAGTGTTAAAACCTAAAAATCCAGACCCCGCCGCCGCGTTACTTTTGTTATTTTTGTCCCTAAATTAAACGAATAATGACCGAAAAAACGCCTTTACGTCGGCTGCCTGCGGAATGGGAATTCCAAAGTATGGTGCAAATAACTTTTCCGCACAAAGACAGCGACTGGGCAGATATTCTTCAGGTAGTACTGCCTTGTTTTTTGCAAATCGCCGAAATCATCAGCATGTATCAGCCTGTTTTGATCGTTTGCCAAAATATTGAGGAGACTAAGCCTCTACTCAAGGGAGCTAATGAATCTAATTTTCATTTCGTTGAATGCCCAAGTAACGACACCTGGGCACGCGACCATGGTGGCATTACGATAGAGGAGAACGGCAAGCCTGTCATTCTCGATTTCGTTTTCAATGGTTGGGGACTTAAATTCACAGCGGATAAGGATAATCTCATCACACGACACCTATATAATGCAGAAGTATTTTTGGCAGAGATTAGACATGGCGGGATTGTGCTGGAAGGCGGCGCACTGGAAAGCGATGGACAAGGTACCCTGCTTACCACCAGGGAATGTTTGCTGTCGCCAAACCGAAATCCTCACCTGACAAAACCGAAGATCGAGGATTACTTAAAAAACAGCTTTGGGTTGCAGCGCGTGCTTTGGCTTAACTACGGCTACCTGGCAGGGGATGACACGGATTCACATATAGACACGCTTGCTCGATTTTGTTCGCCTGATACCATTGCTTACGTAAAATGCCCAAATCCTGCTGACGAGCATTTTGAGGCACTTCAAAAAATGGAGGCGGAACTTCAGCAGTTTAAAACCCTGAATGGGGAGCCTTACAAACTCATAGCCTTACCTTGGCCAGATGCCTGCTTTGACGAGGCGGGGAATCGTTTGCCGGCTACCTATGCTAATTTTCTGATTATCAATGGTGCGGTGCTTGTTCCAACTTACCAGGTGCTACAAGATGAGGCTGCGCTTCAAATATTCAAAACTATTTTTCCTAAACACGATATTGTTGGAATAGACTGCCGACCACTTATTTTGCAACATGGTTCGTTGCATTGCGTCACGATGCAATA
>JBBQLD010000332.1:0-5581 GCA_038327555.1 Chitinophagales bacterium | reverse complement strand
CGGTACAATGAGGAATTTTAAAAAGGGCTTGGTGGTAATTGTACTCCTTACACTATTTTCACCCCTTGAAAAATCGCCTAAGGTTTTGGGCGAAGCGTTTCTTCGGTCGGCGAAAAGTTTTTTTTGTCCCGTACACACCATCTTTTATAGTCTCTGCATCTAGTAGTTTGAAGGTGGCAGGACAGGATAAAAGATTTTTCACCACGCTGGGTTACGCTGAGACCAAAACCATGGTAAGTCAAACTAAAATCATTCATTAACAAAATCTAAAAGCAGCATGTCAGCAGCAAAACCCACTCAGGCACAACAACAAGGCGGCGGCCTTTCGGCTATTTTGCCCTACATCATCATTCCCGCCATGTACGTATTAGCCTTTCTAATCTGGAAATTTGTATTTGGTGCGTCTGCCAACTTCATAGATGGCGACAATGCCAAGGATCCACTTCCAGGAAATATGGCCGGCACAATTTACAAAGGCGGCTTTGTAGTACCAATTCTTTTGACGCTCTTCTTTACCGTTATTGTTTTCACCATCGAGCGATTCATTACACTCGGTAAAGCACGTGGCACTGGCAATGTTGACATGTTTGTACGTGGCATCAAAGGATTGCTCGACAAAGGTGATATTAATGGTGCTGTAGCAGCTTGCGACAAGCAAAAAGGTGCCGTAGCCAATGTGGTGCGTGCTGGCCTGCACAAGTACGCTGAAATGGAGAAAGTTACAGGAATGGAGAAAGACGAAAAGATCATAGCCATTCAGAAAGAGGTGGAAGAAGCTACCACACTCGAACTTCCTATGCTCGAGAAGAACCTCAACATCTTGGCAACCATCGCTTCCATCGCTACCCTTATGGGTCTGTTTGGTACGGTATTGGGTATGATCCGGTCATTCGCAGCCCTTGCTAATGCAGGTGCTCCAGACTCTACAGCACTTGCTACAGGTATCTCAGAAGCACTTATCAATACAGCGCTTGGTATTGGTACTTCAGCCCTTGCTATCATCGCGTATAATTTCTTTACAAGTCGAATTGACGCATTGACTTACCGCATCGACGAGTCTGGCTACAGCCTGACCCAAACTTTTGCATCAAAAGGCCATTAAACTAAAAAAATATGCCTAAGAATAAGCCTAAACGTAGTGCGCCGAGCATTGATATGACGGCAATGTGCGACGTGGCTTTTCTGCTGCTTACTTTCTTTATGCTAACAGCAAAAGCAAAGCCGCAGGAAACCGTAATCATTGACACACCCACGTCAATATCTGAGACTAAACTACCAGATGCTGGCACAATAACGGTACTCATCGGCAGTGATGGCAAAATTTTCATCGATATGGCTGGGCAACACACACGCTTGAGCCTGATTGAAGATGTAAACAGCCGTTACCAACTTGGTCTCAATGACGAAGAGCGGATGAAATTTGCCAATCTTGGCAGCTTCGGGGTATCCCGTGGGCAGCTTAAAAAGTACATAGACCTGGCCCCTGCCGAGCGTAGCACTTTTCCTGTAGGAGGTATTCCGGTAGATACCGTGGATATCAACAAAAGTGAATTGGCCGACTGGATTCACAATGCCCGCTTGGCTCAATTTCGAATGAAGCAAGAGGGAAAAGTGAAAGAAGAGTACGTGGTCATTGTAAAAGCAGATCAGAATACTCCTTACCCTGCGGTGCAGCGGGTTATTAACACTTTGACGGACATCAACGTCAACAAGTTTAACCTGATCACTAGCATGGAAGGAAAGGCGGAGAAGAAGTAACCCTTTTCGTTCACATAAAAAAAGCAACAGCGACATGTCTGAAATAGCTCAAGACGGTGGTGGAGGTCATAAGAAAGGTGGCAAGGTTAGGTCCAAAAAAATGTCCACCCGCGTCGACTTTACGCCGATGGTGGATTTGGGCTTCTTGCTCATCACGTTCTTCATGCTCACCACAACACTCGCCAAACCAAACATTATGGCGCTTGTGATGCCTGACAAAGACCTCAAGAAAGAGGATGTTGAGCCAGTAAAGGAATCGAAAGTGCTTACCCTTTTGCTGGGTGGCAACGATAAAGTTTACTGGTATGAAGGTATTAGCGACGCCAAACTTGATTCGACAGACTACTCTGCTGAAGGGGTGCGCCAAGTCATTTTGAACAAAATGGACAAGGTGAAGGCTCAATTCCAGACAGAAACGTACAAAAAGAAGAACAAAGAGGGGGTAGAGGAGGAGCGTACGGATGGTTCTTACGTAAACGTCATCATTAAGCCAACTAAAGATGCACGCTACAAAAATCTTGTAGATGCGCTCGATGAAATGGCGATAACCAAGGTGCGTTATTATGTAATTCTAGACGTATCGCCGCTCGAGGAAGCTTTTATCAAAAACCCTGCAGGTGGTCTAAAATTCAGCGTTGACGATCAGATAGATGCCGCTACCAAGTAAGCGTCGTATACCTGAAACGTCAAAATTCTAAAAGGAATAAAATTTAAAAAATTATGGCAGACGAAAAAAGCACAACCATCTATCGGGATATGCTGGATATTATCTTTGCCAACCGAAATAAGGCTTACGGGGCCTACCAGCTCCGTCGCGACTACCCTAAGTATTTGACTCGCGCACTTTTTTTTGGTATTGGACTGATCGTACTCTTTTTTGCGGCCCCACTTATTCTGCAAGCAGTGAGTGGGCTACTCCCGAAGGAAAAACCGATAGACGTGGTAGCAGAACTCGGCCCTCCACCGGATATTGACCCGAACAATCCGCCACCACCACCACCACCACCTCCACCTACGCCGCCACCGCCTACGCGCTCGACGGTAAAATTCGTACCTCCCGTCATTAAAAAAGACGAAGAAGTCGTTGAAGAGGAGCAAAAGGCTGTGGAAGAAATCCTTGATAAAAAAGAGGATATTGGCAATGAGGATAAAAAGGGCAATGACGAGGCGCCACCCTCAGACGTAGCAGCACCGAGTCTCGACCCGGTGATTGAAGCGCCGAAGGTGGTAGAAAAAACCTACGAGATGTTCGACATCCAGAAGGAACCTAGCTTTCCCGGTGGTTTGCAGGAAATGTACAAATGGCTCAACAAAAACGTTGTATACCCAGAAATGGCCAAAGAAAGTGGCACATCGGGTCAAGTCGTACTCACGTTTGTTGTAGGCAAAGACGGTAGCATTAGCGATGTCAGTATTGTAAAAGACATCGGTGGCGGCTGCGGTAAATCGGTAAAAACCACAGTGGAAAAAATGCCAAAGTGGAGTCCCGGTGAAGCCAACGGTCACCCGGTTAAAGTGCGCTACACACTTCCTTTCAAGTTCAAACTCGAGTAGTAGTACTCTTTTATTGGAGTCTTTTTCAAAAGCGGTATCCCGAAGTTAGGGGTGCCGCTTTTGCTTTTTCTGAGCTTTTAGAGCGTTTTAAATTTGCGAAAAGTTTTGAAAAAAATAGCATGCTGCCCGCCAAAATCTTGTTTTCCAGCATCTTACCTGTAATATATCACCTTTAATATCCCTAGTTATGGCAGATTTTCAAGCTTCCGCCCAAGCCCCAACTCGTACTGGGAAACCGCGTGCCAACTGGATGTCCACCCGAATTGATTTCACGCCAATGGTAGATTTGGGGTTTTTGCTCATCACCTTTTTTATGTTGACCACGGCACTCAACAAACCAAGTATAATGCCATTGGTTATGCCCACAGATAGGGGTGCCACTGAACCTGTGAAGCAATCAAAAGTGCTCAATATTTTGCTTGGTGCTGGCGATAAAGTCTATTGGTACGAAGGCCTGGATATTGAAACCATGGACTCCACTACTTTTGACGCCGATGGCCTGCGGCAAGTGATTTTGCGCAAAAAAGACAAGGTAGCGGCTCAGTGGGGGCTTCAAGCATATTCCGACCCTAAAACAGGTGAAATGCAGCAAGGCTCCAACCTCACTATCATCATTAAGCCAGCCAAAAATTCGCGCTACAAAAACCTAGTAGATGCGCTGGATGAAATGGCGATTTGCCAAGTGCGCTACTATTGCATATTAGAGGTGTCGGAAGAAGAGGCAACCCGTTTGTAATTGAAATTTTATCAAGATATTTTTTACCCGTTCTTCAACACACCAAAAGACTCAATTCCAGCATCTTACAGTCAAACGGTCGTTCAACTACAACTTCACAACCACCAGTTTTTCACTTAAAATTTTATGCCATGACTACGCATGAATCTGTGTCGCACCGCGACGCACTAGACATCGTTTTTGCCAACCGAAACCGCGCATACGGCGCTTACCAGCTCCGTCGTGAATATCCCAATACCCTGGGGCGGGCCTTAGGTGTTTCACTTTTGTTGATTGCTGCTTTTTTGGTGTTGCCGCGAATTTTAGCTGCATTTTCGGGCTTGATTCCAATAGAAGAAGCTACTGCTGTAATAATTGAACCTACGATCATCCATATCGAAACCCCGCCTCCAGTACTGAGCACACCACAACCACCGCCCAAAGCAGCTATTGCCTACACCCCTCCTGTGGTAGCTCCTGACAATGATGTGCCAGAGGAAAAACCTCAGGATATTCAAACCCTGCTGGAAGACCCACGAGATGTGGGTACTAAAACTGTTGAAGGGCCGGGCGATGATCCGCCCTCCCTGGATCCACCCAGCAATGGGTTGGGCATCGTTGAAACCCCAAAACCTGCTGACGATGAGCCTGTTGATCCGTTCGCGCTAAATAAGATGCCGAGCTTTCCAGGTGGCGAGTCGGAGATGTTTAAGTGGATTTACAAACACATTGTATATCCAGAAATGGCTCGTGAGGCGGGCACACAAGGCGCTGTAGTCCTCACTTTTGTGGTGGGCAAAGACGGGAATATTAGTGACATAGCTGTTGTAAAAACCCCGGCCGGTGGGGGTGTTTTAGGAAAAGAGGCCACCCGTGTAGTACAGACAATGCCCAAATGGAGTCCGGGCGAAGCCAATGGCCACGCAGTGAAAGTACGGTTCTCCTTGCCCATTCGTTTTGCCTTGAAGTAAACGGATTGACTTTTATCCTCCAGATTTCATAGAGCCCAAAAAATGTTTTCAAACGCTTCTCGATGTTCTCGGGAGGCGTTTTTATTTTTACCTTTCGGTCGGCTTTGCCCATCCAGACAACAGCCATCACTCCATCACTCCATCACTCCATCACTCCATCACTCCATCACTCCATACCATGCCCATCTCTCGTCGCCAACTTTTAAAAACCCTGGGGGCCGCTGCAGGTGCTGCTGTTTTAACAGGGTTTTCGGAAACACCGGAAATTATTCAGATCCCCTTGCTGTCGGAAGAAAATCCACAGTATAAAAAACCTTTGAAGCCGATTACAGTGGTCACTATCGGGGCAGGTGCGCGCGGTAATGTGTATGGCAACTATGCCATTTCTTATCCTGATGAACTGGATATTGTAGGTGTGGCAGAGCCCATTCCTTTGCGGAACGAACGATACACGGCTAAGCATAAAATTGAGCATTCCAATCGCTTTACTACTTGGGAACTGGTATTCCAGCGGCCAAAGTTCGCGGATGCGGTACTCATCACAACGCCTGACAATTTGCACTACGGCCCATGTATGGCAGCC
>JBBQLD010000331.1:0-5585 GCA_038327555.1 Chitinophagales bacterium | reverse complement strand
TCCGGAGGTGTTGATTTGGGTTGGGCAGGATCGAGTTTTGCCGCTTTCTGTTTGACTAAAAGTGGGTTCCTTTTTCAGGATGCAGGCGCTGTCAAACTCGTACAATTCATTCAGAATTGCGATTTTTCGATTCCGCAATTTTTTAAAATAGTCCAGCAAGTCACTCCGTCCCGTCTTTCCATCGATCAAAGCGGCCTCGAAAATATTCATGGCATCGTAGCAGCGGCGTAGCGAGTTATCTGTGCCCCGTTGGTTGAGAATCCTAGAAGAGAATTTTTTTGTCAACTCCTTTTTGAACAAATAAACCTCCAAAGGCAGTGCCTCGCTAGAATTGTCAAATCGAATTACGGTGTGGCCTCGTTCTCGTGTGATCTGCTCCAATTCCTGATCGTCGACATTCGTTACGCCAGGCAATCCAATGATGGTTTTAGGTGGTAAACCCTTAGTTTTTTGTAAAAAACGCATCACTAAATTGCCATATCCGCTGTGTGTGTTGAGCAAAATGACACTAGGTTCTGGCTTGGAAAATTCACGCAAAAGGTTGCGTTCCAGCGCCTCCGCATATTCTTTTGGCACCTCATTGTTGTTCACATATCTACTTTGCAAGAGCTGAATCAGCGTATCGCAAGGCAAGCTGTTCTCCTTGATTAAAGCGGAAAATCGGTGGTGCAACAAGTAATCCGTCTCTGTGATAAACCCGATCCGTTTGGCTTCCAAAACGCTTTGGATAAACTTGACGAGGTAAAAAGGTTGCGGATCATTCGGGTCCAAAAACACCGCATTGTTGCCAAAATCCAATTGATTTTGGTCAGCGGTTGTAGCAATTACAGGAATTTTATCTTTGATGGTCTCAGCGGCGTGACGGATATGTCGTCCCCAGGTATTGTCGATCACCAGCACCACATTGGTATCTGCCGCGATTGCCGAGTACAATTTTTGGATGGTATCCTCCTTGAAATCACATTGGTAGGGTTTGAGCTGGTATTCAGCGCCATAGTTTTTGGTATTAATTTGTGCTAGAAAAGCTTCTAGCGCCACCAGGTGCAAGGAGTCTGTGTAACTATTGGATCGCGCTTTTTCAGGATTTTGGTAGTTAAAGCCGACATAGGCTACATACCGAAGCGGGCGGCCAGAAAGGCCAATAGCGGCAGCGGTATTGTTGTTTCTACAAGAAAAAAAGGTGGCGAAAAGCCCGAAAACAAGCAGAAAGAAGGTAATTTTTTGCATGGCGGTGGGGAGTAAGGAACGGGGTTAGTGGCGAAAGGTAAAAACAGAAATGACACTTTTCTAAAAAGTGTCATTTCTCAATTCCCTTGGATTGCCAGGCCCACCACAATGCGGCCAACCCGACTATTGCAAAGGCCAGCGGTAAACTCCACAATTTTGCCAAAAAACCAATCAGTACTGGCCCGCCAAAAAAGCCCACCATCGCAAAGGTATTCATAGTGGCCAATCCGGCGCCCTGGGCCATTCCGGGTGCACGGGCCGCCGCAGCGTATAGTACTGGTGCTCCTAGTGCAACGCCTGCACCCACCAGCGCGAACCATAACAATGCAATGGGCATTACCGGCAAAACGGCCAGCATAAACAGGCCAAGCGCTGCCACCACGCCACCCACCCTCAACACCATCGCTGCGCCAAAACGGGCTATTAATCCATCGCCTAAAAAACGCCCAGCGGCCATACAAAAGGCGTATGCGGCAAAACCCCAGCCTACCGCAAAACCCTCGCTTTGTACCACATCGCGCATGAATACGGCCGACCAATCAGCCATGGTTCCTTCCGTAACATTGGTGCAAAGGCTCAGGAAAATAATCAGCCAAAGCCCATTGTTGGGCCACGCAAACTTTTGGCCACTTTGAGCAGTACGTTCGTGTTTGTCGCTTTCTTCTAAAGACAGCAGAGCCTTTTTCTGGGTAAAAATGGCGATAATTACCAAAATAGATACGCCGCCAGACCAAAGGGCTGGCAAAACACCCAGTCCGGTGAAAGTCCCTCCCAGTGCAGATCCAACCATGGCACCCGTCGACCAAAGGGCATGGCAGGTGGACATGATCCAAAGCCCGTCCCGCTTTTCAAGGAGCATTGCACAGGTGTTCATCGCTACGTTAGCAGAAGAGAAACCTGCACCTGCGGCGAATAGTGCCAGCGCCAACAGCCAAATCGTAGGCGCGATCATGGGTAAAGTGAAGAAAGCTGCAGCTGCAGCCACAGATATCAAGGCTGCAACGGGTGCTCCCAAACGATGTAGAATGGGTACTGATAAAGGGTTCATGAACAATACACCGCCTTGCAGGGAAAGCAATAGAAGCCCTAGTTCGGCTTCATCCAGCCCAAATTTGTGTTTGATAAATGGAATAAGTGCTGCCCAAGTACCGAAAAGAACGCCTTGCAGTGAAAATATCAGGCCAATAGATCTGGCGCCGCGATGCTGGAAAAAAGTGGGTAGGTGGGCAAACATTTTTGAAATCAAATTTAAAATAAGACCTTAGTAGTTACGACAAATCTTTTTTGAATAAAAAAAAGCGGCTTCCGAACGTTCGGAAGCCGCCTTGGGGGGCGAAAGTAAAAGGTATTGCCCGCCTCTATTGAAATTAGGACGGGTGAAACACGTTATTTCTTGAATTTTTCTACTCGATCGGCGCCGAGATATAAAGTGTAGTCGCCTTTGGGCAAGGCTTCTATGTTCAGAAACCATTCTGAACACTTTGACGTGAAGCATTTTTCCAGCACAACTTGTCCTGAGGCATTTTTGACTACAGTTTTCAGACATTTTACCGGCATTTCGTCGGCCAAAAGCCAGATGCGTTTTTGCGAAAAAACTACTTTTAGGTCTAATGGATCACAGTCTTTACCCGCCGTAACTTTAGCGAAGGAGGGTGAAATAGTCAAACTTGAAATATTACCCTCCTTCGCTGAAGCTACAGCGGGTGAAATGGACAAAGTAAAAAACAGTACAGCAATGAGTTGCGTTTTCATATTTTGTAGAAAATAGTTGTTAGATGATTGGACTTAAAATTTGATTTTTTTCGTCTTCAAAGGCTAAAGGTCAGAACAATCATAAGTGCCTTGTTAGTTGAATCGATAGACAAAGTTTCTGTAAGAGAGGTTGCACTTGCCTACTCAAAAACGATGGACGGTGTCATTCCTTCGATGAATGGTCATAATTCTGTAATGAAATTACCAAACGCTTACCAGACTTTTGACCCGCTGTTTTGTTACAACTGGCCAATCTATATTATGAAATTTTCCACGACACTTTTTTTTGCTGCTTTTACTACCCTGGCACTCTCTGCTCAGAGCCAATTCCAACTTGACTCGGCATTCATTCGCGACAACTTTATTAAACGTGAAGTAATGATTCCAATGCGGGACGGGAAGCAATTATTCACGTCCATTTACTCGCCCAAGGATCAGTCTAAACGTTACCCCATCATCATGCGGCGCACACCTTATTCTTGTTCGCCGTATGGGGCAGATTCCTATTCTACCGGGTTTCAAAACATGAACCTTGCTCGCGCAGGCTACATTTTTGTTTTTCAGGATGTTCGCGGACGGTATATGAGCGAAGGTGAATTTGTGGATGTGCGGCCTTTCATCCCGGCATCAGACCCTTCTCCAAAAGGGAAAAAGCAGGTGGACGAAAGTTCTGATACTTACGATACCGTAGATTGGTTGATGAAAAATGCCACAAACAACAATGGCCGGGTTGGCGTGATGGGCATCTCTTACCCTGGATTCTATGCCACTATGGCAATTCTGGCCGGCCACCCTGCGATCAAAGCAGTGTCGCCGCAAGCCCCGGTGACCGATTGGTTTGTCGGGGACGACTTTCACCACAACGGTGCGTTTATGTTGATGGATGGCTTTTCGTTTTACTCCGGTTTTGGCAAAGCCCGCCCTCAACCCACAACCGAAGGCCAAGCAGGCTTTCGAGACTGGAATACGCCAGATAGTTATGACTTTTACCTTCGGGCAGGCGCATTACGCAATTTTGCCGTGAAGTACGAAATGGGTAAAATCCCTTTTTGGAATGACCTCATGGCACACCCCAACTATGATGCCTGGTGGAAAGCCCGCAACCCACGCCCGCACTTAAAAAATGTGATGCCAGCGGTGATGACCGTGGGTGGTCTCTTCGATGCTGAAGACTGCTGGGGAGCCTGGAATACGTATAAAGCCCTTGAAAGTCAGAACCCTGCCTCACACGTCAACACCATCGTCATGGGCCCTTGGTCACATGGCGGCTGGGCACGCGGAAGTGGCGCACGACTCGGAAATGTGGTTTTCGGGTCGAAAACCAGCGATTTTTACCAGCGGGAAATTGAGTTCAAATTCTTTGAAAACCAGCTAAAAGAAAACGGGAAAATGGAGCTTCCGGAAGCCTATGTTTTTGAAACAGGGAGTAATCAATGGAAGACCTACGATACCTGGCCGCCTAAAAACACGGTGCAAAAAAAGTTCTATTTCCAAGCCAAGGGCAAGTTGTCCCAAACCCCTCCTCAGCCGCTCCGGGAGGGCGAAAAAAGTGCTTTTGAACAGTATATCAGTGATCCGGCCAAACCCGTGCCGTACACGGAAGATGTTCATTTGAATCGCACCCGCGAGTACATGTGCGACGATCAACGTTTTGCTGCCCGTAGGCCCGATGTGTTGGTCTATCAAACAGAGGTGCTTTCAGAATCAATTACGGTAACAGGCCCGGTATTAGCCGATCTTTGGACGAGTCTCAGTACTTCTGATGCCGACTTTGTGGTGAAAGTGAT
The DNA here is from genome assembly GCA_038327555.1 of Chitinophagales bacterium. Lineage (GTDB taxonomy): Bacteria > Bacteroidota > Bacteroidia > Chitinophagales > Saprospiraceae > M3007. The sequence goes on along the minus strand of JBBQLD010000331.1, from coordinate 819 downwards.
TGACGTTTTTCCCGACACGCTGAAAGGGGAAGAAAACGGTGTGCCATTAGGAGGCTACCAGATGCTGGTGCGTGGGGAGATTTTCCGGGGCCGTTTTCGTGAAAGTTTGGAAAATCCCAAGGCATTTGAGCCCAATGTAGTCACAAATGTGAAGTTTGAATTGCCCGATGTTTCACATACTTTTCTCCCTGGTCACAAGCTCATGATTCAAGTGCAAAGCAGCTGGTTTCCACTGGCCGACCGAAATCCGCAGCAGTTTGTGAATATTTACGAGGCTAAAGACGAGGATTTTGTGCCCTGTACGATTCAGATGTATCGGAATCAATTGGGGGATTCTGGGGTGGTTTTGCCAGTGTTGAAGTAGTAAAAATTGGGAATGAGGTCTCTAAAACTTAAAAAAACCTGATTTTTGGATAGGTCTCACAAAAAGCCGCATCGCGGCGAGATTATGGTAGCGTCAGCGTTTAATTTTTTCCAGAACCGCGTAGCGGTGGCATTATTACGACGATATAATGTCACGGCTACGCCGTTCGTATTCCCCCAACGCCCTTTCGGGCTACCAAAATGACACCGCGATGCGGTTTTAATTGAAACCCCAATACCGAACCTCTCTAGAAATCACGTTAAAAGAACAAAACAAACGTCATGCGTAAATTTTTTCCAACTGTAGTATTTGGACTGTTCGCCTTCATGGCCTCTGCCCAAGTCACCTTCCAGCAAATACCTGGCCTGGCCTTTTTTGATGACCAAGGCTATCTCAACGGTGTTTCGTGGGTAGATGTGGACAACGACGATGATCTCGATGTTTGCGTGACGGGA
>JBBQLD010000330.1:0-5590 GCA_038327555.1 Chitinophagales bacterium | reverse complement strand
GACTTCGTGCCCCTGCCACTAGTGGCAGGGGCACGAAGTCTTTGACGGTTTAATCAGATTATTTTGAACTGATACTTTGTTGCGCCTCAGTCATGGAGAGCCCGGTACAATTCTTCGTCGCGCCTAGTCTCATCTCAAAATAATCTGACCAAACTATCAAAGACTTCGTGCCCCTGCCACTGGTGACTACTGGATATTTTGACTTTAGAGCTTGAATTTTCTCTGTAAAATATTGATAATCAATCACTTTATTTCGGCAGCGTTCCTTGTCTAGGTTCCAATATCAAAATGTCCAGTAGTCTCAATATCTTTACCGGATGAAATATTTACTCCTCCCCCTAGCCATATTGGGTTTTTTAGCTTGTGCTCCAACACCAGACGGTGCGGGGAGTCAACCTAAAAATCAAAAGTACGTGACGTTTGAATTCAGTAAAGATATAGCCACTATGGACGTCCGAGACCCAGGAAATTGGTGTATTGGCAACTTCGGAGAATCGGCGCTGATCAGTGCTGATCCTAAAAATTTTCACCGGCGTTTATTTGCGCTGAGTGATATCCCGACCAAAATTGTAGTGGAATTAGGACATCAGTCTACTGCATTAATGCTATCCAAGACTGGGGAAAAAGTTGAAATCTATACCAGCGACAATCAGCCAGCTTGTCTTTCTAACAAAGCCAATTTTCAAGTAAGCCCTGATGGACTTTCGTTTCGGTATGACAACAAAAGGGACATGAAATTTGATGTTTACTTGCAGGAGCTGTCTAGTGGCATACAAATAGCCCTCGATCTTCCCCAAGTGGGCAATTACGGTCTGAATGTAGTGCGTTGTGAATCCTGTAAGTAAATAAGTATTGTTTTGAAACGCTGACCTTTCTTTGCAGCTTTTAAACTAGAAACTAAAACCATTATTTAGCCCTTAAATCCGGGGCACTATCTCCTTATTATGAATAAGTATACCTTTTTATTGACACTTCTTGTTCTTTTCTCCTTCATTTCTTGCAAAAATACGCCTACTCCTCCACAAACTACTGCCACAGTAAATAACGAAAACCCCGGCAAATCTTCAGCCCCGGATCCTAATGATCTACTTAAAACGCTTCAGGGTAGATGGCAGAGTGAGCAAGACCCTACCTACACGCTCGAAATATCTGACACCCAGATGCAGCATCTAAATGGTGGTCAACTAACCACTCAAAGTATGGTTGGTGTGGATGGAGCCTGTGAAAGTGCAGTCTGCAAGCCGGAGGGCGTAGACACTTCAGACGGATGGTGTTTTACTGAAATTACCTTGGAATCAGGAAAATATGTTGCGCATTGCAATTTTGTGACCCTTTGTGATCCTACTCGGCTTCAATATCGCGCTTTAGGCAGTGCTGGAAGCGGGCTATCTTTCAAAAAAATTCAATAGTCCTTCGCATAGGTTCTCTGGTAGTTTTACATTCGCAGCGTGAATTATCCCCTCGCGTTCATACGCATGCTCCGGCTTCCCAATTTGCTTATTGTGTTTTTAACGCAATATGTTCCTTATTGGTTTGCCCTCCGCCCCGCGCTTTTAAAGGCAGGCGGGATCCCATTGCTGACCGAACGCACCTTCAGCCTCATTGCTGCGGCCACCCTACTAACCACCTTAGCCGGGTATATCCTAAATGATTACTACGATCGCAACATTGATGCGATGAATAGGCCGAAAAGAGCAGTTTGGGGCCGGGTTTTTCCGCCTAACTTTGCTTTGATGCTTTACGCCATATTTGTAGGGGCAGCACATTGGTTAGCCTTCTTGATTGACCAAGAACTTCGTCCATCCGATCATTGGCCTATGTGGGTGTTCCCTGGTATATCTTTTCTGCTTTTCCTTTACGCCTGGGTATTCAAATGCACCGCAGTCATGGGTAATTTCCTGGTATCTGCACTTTGCGCACTGGTTCCGGTGGTCATGCTTTTGCCGGAACAGCGAGCCATTTGGCTTACCTCCTTTATTGAACCCGCTCTCATCCAACAGGCGGTTGCACTGGTATGGCTTTATGCACTTTTTGCCTTTCTGTCCAATCTTTTGCGAGAACAAATTAAGGATCTCGAAGATTTTCAGGGAGATTCTGCTTGTGGATGCAACACACTTGCCGTGCTTAAGGGGCCAGGTTTTGCCAAAAAACCAGCTGGGATGACGGCGTTGTTGCTTAGTTTATTTGTAGGATTGCTCTTGATTTTTTGGCAGCAAACCGGGGCCCCGCAATGGCAAGTAGGTGCCGGCGCATTATTGTTGTTTTTGCCTGCATTATTTACAACCTTCATACTTTATCGTGCGCAGGGTAAGTCTGATTTTTCCCGCGCCAGTTTGTTGATAAAAATTGTGATGTTTGCAGGCGTTTTCTTGCTCCTGCGTTCTTGGCCTGAAGATATTGTAGGCGCTACACAGACCTATTTTGCAAAATTTTGACCATGTCCAAAAGACCACTTATTCTGGCCTCCAAAAGCCCACGCAGAAGTCAACTCTTACGCGAAGCTGGGTTTGATTTTACGGTTCAAACTTTTGATGTAGACGAATCTTTTCCAACTGATATGCCTCCAGAAGAGGTTGCCCCCTGGCTTGCTCAGCGAAAAGCGCAGGCGGCAAAACACTTGATTGAACGAGATGAAATCATTTTAGCGGCAGATTCAGTGGTAATTCTTGATGATATTATCTACAACAAACCAGCCGACTACAAGGAGGCATTTGGGATGATTCGCGCCCTTTCTGGACGGCAACACACGGTAATAACTGGCGTGTGTTTACTTTCAAAAGAAAAAGAAAAAGTATTTTCAGGCTTAAGCAAAGTTTGGTTTTCAAGCCTTACGGACGAGGAGATTGACTACTATATTCGGACTTGTGAACCCTATGACAAAGCGGGCTCCTATGGTGCGCAGGATTGGATCGGTCACTGTAAAATCACCCGAATAGAAGGTACTTTCCAGAATGTGATGGGACTGCCCGTGGATTTGGTGTATGCGGCATTGAAGGATTATTAATTCAAGCATCCTCCATGAAAATACTATTTACCGTTACCAATGATCTGAGCTACGATCAGCGGATGCACAGAATTTGTGGCACATTGGCTGCAAATGGTCATACGGTAACCCTAATTGGTCGGGCTCTTCCAAGCTCTATTCCATTGGAAATCAAACCATTTGAACAAAAGCGGCTTGCTTGCTTTTTTCAAACCGGCTTCGCTTTTTACGCGGAATACAACCTGCGACTTTTCCTGTTTTTACTTTTTGCCCGCTACAATGCGGTGTGCTCTATTGACTTGGATACCTTGCCAGCGGGTTGTTTTGCCAGCCTGCTTCGAGGCAAAAAGCGAGTTTTTGATGCCCATGAGTATTTTACGGAAGTGCCTGAAGTGGTTCATCGTCCTTTTGTAAAGGTGTTTTGGAGTCTTGTTGCTCGAATTTGCCTCCCCCATTATAAGCATGCTTACACGGTTGGTCCTGCACTTGCCCAGATTTTTGAATCAAAATATGGGCTGAAGTTTGAGGTTGTACGTAACACGCCCGCTTTGGAAGCCCTAAATCCAGATTTGGCCACGTTTAAAAAGTTATCAAATCTATCCTCCAAAATGATATTGTATCAAGGGGCACTCAATGCAGGCCGGGGTATTGAAACAATGCTTGAAGCCATGCTCCACCTTAAAAATGTGCAACTTGTGTTAGCCGGAGAAGGCGATCTTTCTGTTCAGCTGCGTCAAAAAACCAGGGACTTGGGACTAGAAGACAGGATTGTTTTCCTTGGTTACGTTATGCCTGAAGCGCTAAAAGAATTGACTAGACAAGCTTGGCTGGGACTAAATTTGTTGGAAAATCGTGGACTTTCGTATTATTACTCTCTTGCCAATAAGTTCTTTGATGCGGTACAAGCTGCGGTGCCGATGTTGACCATGGACTTTCCAGAATATCGAGCTTTGAATGACCAACATGAAGTGGCCATTTTATTGGAAACTTTGACGCCCGAAGCAGTGTCAGAAGCGATCAAATCCTTACTCGATAACAAGGTATTATACGAGAAACTTTGCCAAAACTGCATCACGGCTCGAAGGGACTGGAATTGGACGTATGACCAAAAAGTGCTTTTGAAAATTTGGAAGAAAGTAGAAATTTCCTAGATCAAAAACTGCCATTAATGCCTTTAGGCGACAGTTTGAGTCGTAATAAACCGTTCGTTTTGCGAAAGCGAGTATTTTCGCCCTTTGATTTCAAAAGACTTCCATCCTTACTGTGTTTTATGAACAAATATTTCAAACTTTCCCTTTGCGCCCCCTTCTTCTTTGCCGCGCAACTTGCTTTTGCTCAACTTCAAAATATCAATCTCCAACTTCGAGCTACCATGGATTTTCCGGGCCAGACCCTGGCTAATGTCTGTGGCTATTGGCAAAATGGTCAGGAGTACGCCCTGCTTGGGGGCTCAAAAGGCTTAATTATTGTGGACATCACAAACCCCACCTCACCACAACAAATCGTCCAAATTCCAGGACCTGACAACCTCTGGAAAGAAATAAAAGTGTACTCGCACTACGCATATGTTACTTCGGAAGGTGGTCAGGGTTTACAAATTGTGGATCTAAGCACCCTTCCAAGTGCAAGTTTAACCTCCTATTTCTATACTGGAGATGGCGCAATTGCTGGACAGCTTGATGAAATCCATGCCTTGCACATTGACGTAAAAAAGGGCTTTTTATACGCCTTCGGTGGAGGGCTTTTCGGTGGTGCGGCTAAAATATTTGACCTCAAGGCAGACCCGTATAACCCCAAGTATGTTGGGGCCTTTACCCAACTTGGATACATTCACGATGGGTATGCCGACAATGACACGCTTTATGCTTGCCATATCAATGCTGGAATTATGTCTGTTGTTGACATGGCCAGTAAAACAAACCCAGTCTTACTTGGAACGGTAGAAACCCCGGGTAAATTTACCCACAATGCCTGGATGACTGACGATCGTAAGCACGTGCTAACAACCGATGAGACCACGCCCTCATTTTTGACTTCCTATGATGTGAGTGACCCAACGGACATTCGCGAATTGGATCGGATTTCGCCGAACAACGGCACAGGTACTTATGTGCATAATACACACGTAATCAACGATTATGCAGTAACCTCATGGTATACCAGCGGGGTTTTAATTGTTGATACTCACCGCCCGCAAAATTTGATTACCGTAGCTCAATACGATACCTACACCGGAAATAATCTTGCATTTGACGGTTGCTGGGGTGTGTTTCCATTTTTTCCCTCGGGCGCAGTCATCACAACGGATATTGATCCTGGCCAATTAACCGTGTTGACGCCAACGTATAAGCGGGCTTGTTACCTCGAGGGTAAAATTACCAGTAGCTGTAATGGACAACCCTTGGTTGGTGCCACGGTTAAAATCAATGGAGGCACCAATCCACTTAAAATTCCAACAACAAGAGCCGATGGCAACTATAGAACAGGTCAGGTTACGCCAGGGATGTTCACCGCAACCATCAGCGCTCCCGGTTTTGCCCCTAAAACAGTCAATATTACCTTGGTTACCGGACAAATCACTGTTTTGGATGTCGTCATGGATGCCGG
>JBBQLD010000329.1:0-5619 GCA_038327555.1 Chitinophagales bacterium | reverse complement strand
GAGGCGGGTTAAGCAAAAAACTGTTTGAGCCTAACCAATAAATAGGGCGTAGGCCTGAACAGCTGTTGAGGCGAGTTTTTTTTTGCGCCGTCTCCGAGTATGCAAAAGGGGATTAGATTTTTCGACAGCCGAGGCTTTTTGGTTACTTTTTGGCCTCAAAAAGTAACGGAAGAGGCTAAAAAAGAGCTTATTTTGCACATTCTGGTGCGTTTTTTTGGCAAATAAAAAGCAGACCATTACGCTACACTTCTACTGCACGTCTCAATATCTGCCACCGATATTACCCAATCAGGGCGATTTAACGCATGATTTGCATTATCTACCAAGGTTTATTGATTTTTGGGAGCCTTATTTTTCTTTTCAAAATAGTACTCAACACCGAGCAGCCATTGCTGTGGATTTACTTCGAAAATAAAGGTTTGTCCATCTTTATTCCCATAATATTGCACCGAAGCGACAGTCAAGGACAGGGCCAAATCCCGGGTTAGAAAGCACACCAAAGACGGGAAAGCTCCTGTCCCTATACTATTAGCGGTAGTTGTACTGCGTTCCTCGATCCCCAAATTTGAGACAACTCTCGTGTTTTTACTATAGAAATACGTAAAAAACACCTCAGGCATTAAGGCCACCCTTTTCCCCAAAGGAATAAAATATCGAAATAGGGGGCCAGCACCAATAAAACGATCATCAGAACGAACTAATCCAGAGGCATTTGGAGCGAGTTTCTGCCGTTCAAAAGTGTGACTGTATTGGGTAATAAACCCCACTAAACAGCGCTTATTGAGGGCGTATCCAAATTCCGGTTGGGTGAGTAGCCGGCCAGTCGTGCGGCCCAAACCTGAGCTACCGCCATCGGGATCGCGATCAGATCTGTAGGTAAGCAGGTCGCGGGTCTACCAACCTTTGTTTTCCAATTGAGCAATTGCTGGATGTGCAAACAGCATGCCGTGTGAAGCGAGGAAAATTGGTTTTTTTATCAGGAGGCAGATTTATAGATGTATTATTTGCTTGCTTGCAGTGCCTGAACCGTTGCTGAATTTGATAAAATAAGCTCCTGCGGGCAAGCTCGACACTTCCCATATCAATTGTTCAGAAAAGTCCAGCGCTGATTTTTCAAAGATTTTTAAAATTCTTCCCTCCAGATCGCAAAGGGTCAATGAAAAGGCTTCGCGGGCCAAGCTGGGATAGTCAATTTGGACAAAATCTGAAGCTGGGTTGGGCGAAATGCTTATCTTACTGAATGCCTCTGGTTCTTTTGCCGTGATCAAACCCTCCGGAAAATATTTTGCGGTGAAGCTGGCATAAATCACCGCCAATCCGCCACCCTCGTATTCCTCAAAATTCTGTACAACGGCATAGAAATCATGGTTTCCTGGTGCGATGTCATAGACTCGGGTATGGGAGAAGGATACTCTGTTTAAATCTGAGCTGTAGGGCTCGAAGGTGATATTGCCGTCGTTCGGCCTCCAATTAGGTATATCACTGGCTGCCAAACGTATCTGATCGCCATTATTCCCTATGCAGGTGCCCGCAAAATTGAGTTCCACTTTACCTGCTACTGGAGCGTTGAGGCTAATCTGCCCTACTGTTACTGGAGGGCCTTCTATGTTCACCCCAAACGGAGTGGTCACGGGTTGAAAAGTGTACGAGGATTCGGAACCATCTGGGTAAAACTGCACAGTCAAACTACCGTAAATTGACGCAAAGCCGTTGCCATAAATTTCGTAAAAGTTTTCGACCACCGCATAAAAAGTATGACTGCCCGGTTGTACATCATAACTCCGTACATGGGAGAAGGAAAATCGATTGAGGTCGACATTGATCACTTCATTGCTGGAACTGCCATCAGCATTGCCCCATGTTGGGGTATCACTGGCTGCGAAAAAAATGAGGTCGCCATAACTTGACACACATTTGCCATCAAAACGAACCAGTACTTTTCCTGAAGCAGGTACATCAATCTTAAGCGAATTAAATGCCGTAGGAGCACCTTCCACCGTTACATTTTCATAGAAAAACCCTTTGTGACGAGCAAAGGCCTGGCCAGGAATTTCGGGAAACCATTCAGCAGTCAGGCTCCCATAAATGGATGCTACCCCATTGCCATCTGTTTCATAAAAATTCTCCGCAACCGCGTAAAAAGTATGATCGCCCGCAGTCACATCATAAGCACGCGTATGCGAAAATGCATTACTGTTTATATCGGCATTGGCGGCTTCCAACTCCACACAATCGTCATCAGGCCCCCACTTAGTTGTTTGACTTGCAGCAAGTACGATTCGGTCGCCTTCTGAGGATAAACAATGGCCATCAAAGCGAAGAATTACCTTGCCTGCGGTAGGGGCGTTGATACTGACTTGACCCAGGACAACTGCATTGCCGCGCAGATTGATATTGAACTGGTTAATGCTCGAATGTGCCAGTTTTTGGGCAAAAAGTGCAGGAATTGAACCCAAAAGGAGTAAAATGAGGCAGTAGTTTTTTTTCATGATAAAGTCTTTGAATCTTTAGAATTATAAACTCTCGACAAACTTAAGCAGTGCATTTCGATCGGATGCATTCAGTTTTTTAAATGCATCCCGCGATTTCTCCGCCTCTCCGCCATGCCATAGAATCGCTTCTTCCATGTTTCTCGCCCGCCCATCGTGCAGGAGAAAAGAATGTCTGTTTACGGTTTGGATGAGGCCAATACCCCAGAGGGGAGCAGTGCGCCATTCGGTGCCAGAAGCCAGAAAATCTGGTCGTCCATCCGCCAGTTCTAGTCCCATTTCATGCAGTAACAGATCCGTATAAGGCCAGATCTTTTGATTGTACAAGGCTGCGATATCGCCAATTGAGCCTGTACTCATGGACGGACGGTGGCAGCCGGAGCAATTGATTTGCTGGAATAAAAACTTGCCCCTTAAAACCGTAGCATCATCGAACTCACGGCGGGCCGGCACGGCAAGTGTTTGCGTGTAACGAACCACTTTTCGCAAAATGTCGTCAGATATTTCAGGCTCGCCTCCATTCGGTATATTTGGGTATTGCTGTTGCTGGGTGAGGCTGAGGTGATCTTGCGGGAACAAGTTGCTGGTGATACCGATATCGCCATTGAAGGCCCCTGCAGTTTGTTGGGTCAAATTGGGTTGGTTGGCTTTCCAGCCGAAACGACCCAGCACAAGTTGTTGTAATTCAGCATCCCAGACCTGATTGGCTTTGCCGGAAATGCCATTTTGGTCGCTGTCGTTTTCATCTGCAAAGGCAAGAATATCTGCCTCCGGGATGATTTCTAAAAGCCCTAGCCCAGGCATTTGGGGTGCAATACGTGGAGAAAACATACTTCCAGACGGGAAGGGGCCGTACTTTAAGTCCACAAATTCGTAAATTGGTTGCCGCAAGGAAAAAACGCTTCCGTCGGTATAATTCCCAGCAATTTCCTGATAGCTTACCCGTACACGAGCCTCGTTTTCCACATTCAAAATGGATTTGTCCTGCAATTGTCCGCCATATACAGGATCGGCCAAAGGCCCACCGTAGGCATCCGTTCCCGGAATGCTCAATCGGAAAAGCAGGCCATTCAAGGCCTCATCTGGGGTTCCGGGTGGCTTTGCCCGACCGTCTTTGAAGTGGCAACTGCCGCAGGAAAAGGCATTGAAAATGGGCCCCAAGCCATCCAGGGATTGCACCGAAGCAGGTGCTGTGATCCAATTGGTGCGGAAAAAGGAATTGCCCGTCACGAAAAAACCTTCTTGGTCAGCAGTTAGTCCGTTGGCTTGACCGCCAAAGGCATTTTGGCCTAAATCAAAGGTAGTTGCATTTTTTCCGCCTGAATATTGCTCATCAAGTTCAATATCTGCAAGGCCTGAAGGCTCGTTATCCTTGCAAGAGGAGGATAAAAACAGGGCGAAAAGGGCGAAAACTAATGGGCGCATTGGTGTACAAATTTATGAAATTATTCACCCGTTCTTTAGCTATAAAACAGTCAAATGTGAAAAAGTTTAGTCAGGTTAATGGCAGCATAAGCACCTTGTTAAAACTCCGCCCCAATAGCTTTTCCTGCTGCTTCCAAACGATTCCCCAAAACTTTGAGGGCATCAATGCCGATTGAAATAGAAGCCGTATCGTTCAGAATGCTCTGATCAAATGGAGCTGGAATGGCATTTGTTTTTGCCTCTGCGTCGGCAAATGCTGTTCGCACGGCATCGGCTTTTGTTCGGTCAATTTTTTCTGCAATTTCGCTAAAACTCCGGCCAGAAACACTGCTTCCATCAACTTTTGTATAGATCCCGAAATAGACATTTTTGATGCCTATCAAATTCATTTTAAGGTCATTTAGGGTATTGTCTGAAAAACAGGAATGCTCATGTTCTTGATCCTGAATATCAATTGCAACAAACATCCGCTCCCCTGAAAGTTCAGTTTTGGTAAACTCTTTCAAGCCAAAGAAGATCAACCCCATGGCTTCACCGCTGGTTTTGTCATTTAAAAATTCCATGCGATAAACTCCATTGGGTTTCCACTCGTCACGAACTTGCGCGATATGCTCCAGCAACAGTTCTGTGACCACTTGCAAGTATTGACCCCTTCGAACCTGATTGGCAGCCGTACCGCCAGCGCCCACCACATAATCAGTGTAAGGCCTTTCTCCAGGACCTGTAGTGCTAAGATCTTGTCCCCAAAGTAAAAACTCGATGGCATGCCATCCGGTAAATATGGATGTTTCAGAAAGTATTTCGTTGAGTCCAACAAGCACCTGTTTGCTAATTACAGGTTGTGCCACGGGGTTGTTGATAAGGCCTGCATTGGGTTGACCTTGCACATAGTCAATGAAATTTTCGTCCATTGGCCAGGCGTTCATCAGCCCTTCTGGGCCATCTGCATCATCAATAGGGCCGCCGTAGAAGCGAAACGCTTCCGTTTGTCCATAAGGGTTTCGGGCAGCCAACCAAGCCGTTTTGCAGGTCTGAAAACCCGCATCAGTTGGGTTAGCAAGAAAAGCATCAATGGTTTGTTGTAGGGTTATTGTGCTATTGTAACTATCGTCATAATTGGCCAGTACCAGATTTGCGTACTGCTCAAGTGCTTCTTTTTTGAGGGATTCAGCATCGGAATCGCTATGGTCCCTACAAGTAATAAAACAGGTTGAAACTAATAGCAATAAGAGAAGGGTAGAATTTTTATTATTCATGCAGAAACTAATTGTGTTACATTAACGGTTAAACTAAGGAACGTGTCAAAACTGGTCGCTAAGGTATTATTTGGAATCATCTAAAATAGTGAAAGTGGTAATTATTAAATTAATTTAACTCCCAAACATTATCCACAGGCTTTACTTCTGGTATCGTTTTTCCACCAAGCGTAACTTTTTTTGGTGTTTTGCCGGGACTGAGCGAAATCTGCCAAGTCCGTTTTGAAGCATCCTTCCATACATCCGCGGTCTTGTGCATACTTTCTTTTGAACCATCGACATACTCAATATCCAGATGGATTGGCACTGGAATAATGCCTTTGCGCGATACGTACACGACATAATTAGGTCCTGCGGTTGCATTGTCCATTTTCGATACGGTAAGGTTGAGATCCGGGTAGCCAAACTCAAAAAACCAGGGCTTCCAATACCAATCCAGATTTTGGCCG
>JBBQLD010000328.1:0-5643 GCA_038327555.1 Chitinophagales bacterium | reverse complement strand
CGAAAGTTCGTTCAAACTCCAGTTCATTTGTCCGGCCAGCGCAGGCAACGTGAGGTCGGGGTCGAGGTAAGGTTTTTGGGTTTTCATTTTTTCTAAAAGGCTCGATTTCATTTGGATAAGCCTTTCCTCGGACAACAGGCTGCGTTTGGCCGTAGTCGAGAGGTCTTCTTCCGCCCAAAACGCTTTGACTTCCTGCGCATTTTTTTGAGAAAAAGGGAACACTTCTTTTTGCCGCATGGCGAAAAAAGCCAGCACATAAACGGCCAAAAAATAGAGCAGGGTTTGCCAGCCACCCTCGTGGGTGAAGTGTGGAACAAACATTTCGGCCAGCCAAAACAGCATCAGCACCCCAAAGCAGAGCAAAAAATAAAGCAGCCAGTGGAGGCGAAAATCCTCTGGCGAGGCCGTGATATCTTCAAGGTGTTTTCGGTGTTTGCGCAGTTTTCGAAGGGAAAAAAACAAGTATATCCCGATCTGAAAGGCCAGCAAAAAAACCATGATTTTGTCGACTGTTTGCAGCCCCGCCGCTTTTTCCTCCGCCAGTTCCTGCAACTTGACCGCACCGGGCAACATCAAATATGGTAAGACATTCAGGAAGAACAGGCCGAAGGGTAAAAAATGCCATAAATCGCGCCATCGAAAAACCGCGCCGATCGAAACGAAGGCTGAAACGCAGAAAAAAAGCACGGGTGCAAACGCCCAGGCCGGCAAAAATGCATAACCGAGCAAGCACGGATACTGCTCGTACATGCCGTAGCAAACCATTGTGTCATCCAGCAAAAAGATACCGAGCAAACTGAGAAACAAGGCTAGCCAGCCATTGGCGGCCCGATTGGCATCGCGCCGGACGGATAAAATCAAAAAGGCGAGAAAGATGACGCTTCCGGCGGTGATGGTGTTTAAGATATTGAGCATTAAATACCGGTAGTTTTTCGTTGCTGACCTCTTCGCCTCCCTAACGTTCTGATAAAAACGCGCAGCACCTGACAAAAAAGTATATCGCAGAATCAAATTTTTGCTGCACCGCAAATGTCTGAATTAGATAATAAATTTTAAATTTTTTGTTTTTCCGATCTGCGTGGTCTCCCTAATGGTACTAACTATGAAAGGGTACACATTTTTCAGGTAAAAACCGATTGGAAGTTCTTTGAAAGTTCGGAAAAGAAAATTAGGACACAATTGGAATTGTGTTTTATAGCCAGTTGGGCGATGGCAATTGGGGTGATTTTATTCAATCTATCCTTTCGTACGATGGTTTCAAGGGTTTTAACCGGCACGTTTTCTTTGATGAAAGCGCCCATGCAAAAGCTGATGATAAAGGAGAAAGCGACGACAATGATCAGATTGGCCACTTTTACAGGGCATTTCAGTCTGGTTTTGTTCAGGTAAAATCCAGCGGACTTGAGATGTTTAAACAAGGTTTCGATCTTGAACCTGCGTTTATAATAATTACAGGCTTCGTATCCCAATTCAATGGATGTTTTATGTTGGACAACTGTTTATTATGCCCTCATTAAATGCATCAATACTGAAAATGTAAAATGGCTTTTCATTCTGTTATTCATTTCGCCAAATCTTTTGTGGCAATACAACCATGGCTTCCCAGTTTTTAATCATTTTACCTGTTCAAAACCACTTTGCGTTGACTATAAATTCAACATTAGGAATTCTAATGAACTTTAGTGCTAATATTGTGGCAGTGTCTTTAGTACCGTATCATTAATGCTATTTTTCCAAGTTCGCTTAACTGTTCTTGATTTGTAAAAAAGACCCTTCCTTTTTTTGATATTACCTCCCGAGTTATATCGTTAGTAATATCATCTATCGCATTTATAGTCGTGCTATCCTCAATTAATTCAAAATTTCTGTCGCTTGTCATCAGCACTGGTTGAAAATAATCCTCTTTTACAATTAACAATTCTCCTCGTCCATCAATAGCAGCCTGATAAATTTCCTGTAAATCTGTCAAAACTTTGCCATTTGAAACAGCCTCTTTCATTTCTTCTATGGCATTTGCCCTTCTTTCGTGTTGTTGTTGTTGAATTACCTCCCAACTTTGCTTAGCTATATGATGAGAAGCAATGTTGTTGTAGTCGATAGCTACTGAGCCAATATAAATATTGGTTTTATCTGCAACTTGTTGAAGTCTGCTATAGTTATCTTCTGTGCAAATCACCATACAGCGTAATCCTGTTTCGTTATGAAGTTTTACGACAGCTTTATCTACCTTATTCAGAAATTCACGAACCATATTATCTGCATGCTTTGGGTCACTTGCTTTATCTGAGTTCGTAATGTAATGGCGGTTTTCTGAAAAAGGAAAATCTTCATTCCTTATTTCTTGTACTACACCATCGTTTATAGTTTCATAGAGCTGCACACCACTTTGAGATAGTAGTAAAATATAATATTCTTCGGTTCTATTAGCTGCTTTTATCAACGGACGAATAGCGAATTTTTCTGAAATTTGAACAGTATTATCGCTTACTTTCCAAACAGATTTAATAATTTCCTGGGTGTCGTTTGACAAAAACAGGTGCAAGCTTTCTAGATTGTAGGTTACATCAATTTCGTTGGATAAGGAAGTGATTTTTTCTAAAAGAGAGTTAACGGGTCTCTTGCCAAATTCATTTATTACCCGATTTTCAGCCTCTTTTAATAGTTTTTTGAGCAATACTTTATCTTGCTCATTATCGGGGTGAGTTCTGTGAGTGTTTAGCGAAATCGTAACACAGGGAGAATTTGTTTCGTTTGCTAAAATTTCTAATTTTTGTCTGATAGTCATAGTGTGAGTTTTTTTGAATGATTTTGCTGTAAAACCAGATTCAAGGTTCAAATGAAATAGGTTTAGGTTTTTTAGTGGCCTTTTGGTGGAGTTTAATTTGAAATGCACCCAACCCGAGTGATTTTCGATGGTTCCAACAATTTTTACATGCCATTTGTTTCAATATTGGACTTTTATTACGAGTTTGGTCAAAGGGATGAAACATATTCTTTTTAATAGCATAATGGGCACAATGGTTCGTAAAGAAATCGGCTAAGCTGATTTGAGTTCCTGAAACATTGCGACATCAAAGGGCTGGCAATCAAATTGTTCCAACAGGCAGATGGCCGGATCGTCTATTGTGGCGTTTATAAAACCATCCTGATTGACATTGAAAAGCAGCAATTGGAAGAGCGATTTACAGAAAATGGCGTGGTGGTAGCCTGGCCACAGGGTTCGAATGAAATCGGGGGCGCTGCGCGGAATTTTGGGCTGATTCGGCCCGATGGTTTTCAAACATTGGCCTCTATGCCAACAATGACCCAAACCATTCGGGCCATTGTGACGGGCGACACCGTAATCATGACTTCCAATCAAAGCCTGTATTTTTTCGAACGCCACACCGGCCGGCTTTTGGGTACCCTCGAAAACCTGGAGGAAGGGAATCAATATATTTTTCTCAAAAAGTCCGGGCAACAACTGTGGCTGGGCACACGGAGCGGTGCCATCTTGCTGGAATACCCTTCCATGAAAAAACTGAAAACCTATCTTCCGGGCCGTTCCGTATCGTTCATCTTGGAAGATCGGGAAGGCGGCCTCTGGTTTTCGACGTTTGAGGAGGGCATTTTTTATATCCCTGACCCAAATATTGTTCAATATTCTATCGCCGATGGATTGCTGCACAAACGTGTAATCTGTCTGAGCAGAGATGCCAAAAAGCAATTGTGGATTGGGTCGGAAGGCAGCGCATTCTCTATTTTCGATGGAGATCGAATACGATCGAGGGTCATTTTCCAGAAGAATGTGACCAACAAAAATATCCGCAACATCCGCCATTTCGACGATGGCACCACCTTGGTAATCGGCAAAGCAGGGACGCTCGTGATACGCAAAGGACAATCGCAGTTGCTCCATCCAGCGCGCCACCGATGTCAACATAGATCACAAGGGCGATTACTGGGCGGGTCTGACGGGCATATTTGAAATCCCCCAAAAATTGGCAGCCCAAAAGATGGTACCCGCCAACGCACCCATCGTTATTCCAGACCAACTTCCTTTGTATGGCATCCCGAGTATTTACAAATATAAAGGGTTCAAAGTAGAGAAAATAGAGTTCGACGAGCAGCGCCGGGTCTGGGTGGGCACCCACAATGGTTTATACACCTTTGGTCCGAAGCAGGAAGAGACCCGGGTGCTGGCCCACAGCATCATGGATATGGATTTTAACAAAGTCAATCAGCGGCTTTGGGTTTTGTGTGAGTCCAAAGGCTTGTTTGCCATCGAAAATGGCCAGGTGGTGGACAGTATTTCCATCCGGAACCAATTTGGGGAAGTTATTTGCCGCGACCTCTGCCGGGACGAAGCGGGAAATATTTGGGTCGGCACGGCCAGTGGCTTGTTTCGCGTACAGGGCCAGCCGGGGAAACTAACCTTGACCAATTTCTGGGGTGTACTGGGCTTGGGATGGGACAAAATAAACGCGGTGGAAATAATGAACGGTTATGTCTTCATTGGCAAAGACTTCGTGCCCCCGGCACTAGCCTCCCCGCCTTCTCCGCCTGTGCTTATCAAATCGGTACAAATCAACGGGAAGGTGCAGCCCCTGGGGCCTGAAAACTTACTACTTATGGAGTTTGGGCAAGGCTCTCTGAGCATCGAATTTGAGGGATTGTCTTACCGCGAGCCCCAATACCTCCGGTATCGTTACCGGCTCGAGGGGCTGGATACGCTTTGGCATGAAACCCCCAACGAGGCCCTGGAATTTGCTACCCTGCGGCCAGGGAAGTACCGTTTTGAGGTGTTCAGTATCAATGGCGCCGGAGAAGCCAGCAATGAAGCTGCGGTCGTTCAGATAAAGGTAATGCCGCCATTTTGGTTGCAGCCCTGGTTTTATGCCCTCGTGGCCAGCCTGCTGATTTCACTGGTTGTCGGCTACATCAAGTGGAGGGAAAACCGCCTGCGGCTCGGCTATGAGGTAGAACGGACCCTCACAGAAACCCGTCGCGAAAAAGCTGAATTGCAGCAAAAAAATGCTGATTTAAAGATGCTGGCGCTTCGCTTGCAAATGAACCCGCATTTCATTTTTAACGCCCTGAATACCATTAAAGGTTATTATGGCCAGGAAAAAGTGGTGGAGGCCAATGCGTTTATTGGAAAATTTGCCCGGTTGTTGCGGATGAACCTGGACTATTCGGACGCTATGATTCCGCTGGACCAGGAAATGGAACTGCTGCGGATTTACCTACAATTGTCGCAAATCAGGTACCCAAACAAAATCACTTTTTCCCTTGATGTTTCCCCCGATATCCATCCGATGGAAACCATGATCCCGTCCATGTTGCTCCAGCCATTTGTTGAAAATGCGGTCATACATGGTGTGGCGCCCAAAAAAGGAAAGGGGCATATTTTGGTGGATTTTCAATTGGCGGGCACAGAAATTGTAGCAAGCATCCGTGACACCGGAGTGGGCCGGGCCGCTGCGAGCCAATTGAAACTGCGCGACCCGCACAAGCCCCTGGCCACACAGATCACCCTCGACCGGCTTCAACTCCTTCGCCCCACGAGTCAGGAAGCTCCGGCGCTGTACATTCGGGACCTGATGGAAAATGGCCAGCCCAGTGGAACAGAAGTGGTGCTGCATATTCCTTTTGAACCCCATA
>JBBQLD010000327.1:0-5643 GCA_038327555.1 Chitinophagales bacterium | reverse complement strand
ACATATTTCCTGATAGCGTAGCTGCACGGCTGAGTACCGGGGTATCTGCTATGTGCAGGATTGATTTTGGCCAGGTAACTCAACGCGAGTTTTTGCTCCGCGTCTTGAATTTTCAACTATAGGGAACCAAAAAAAAATGCGCTACGAGTTCAAATACTTAGTCCCTTCAGAAAATTACAATGCCCTGCGAAGTGCGTTGATGCCGTTTTTGAAAATGGACAGCTTTGCAGCCAAGCAGCCCAATGGAATGTACTCGGTACGAAGTATTTATTTCGATACGCCCGGGTTTGAGATGTACCATACGAAGATCGACGGTATTGCACACCGAATGAAGGTGCGGCTTCGGGGTTACAATCTGGGTAATGACAGTAGCCCTGTGTTTATGGAAATAAAGCGAAAATACGAGGGGCCAATTTTGAAAAACCGAGCTGATGCGCCTTATGGAGTAGTTCGTGAGCTTTTTAAACCGGGTGCGACATTTGATGATTGTGCCCACCAGATCAAGAACCCTGACAATGCCAGGCGCTTTTTTTACCAGGTTTTAAGTCGAAATTTACGCCCAGTTGTGAATGTGATTTATGAACGAGAGCCCTATCTGGGCAAAAACACAAACCTGGAAAACGATTTTCGAGTCACCTTCGATATGCATTTGAGAAGCGTCAGTTACCCTTCTGTGGATCGACTTTACGAGGAGGCCGGGGCGAACTTTGCATTCCCTGGGTTCTTTATTTTGGAGATAAAATTCAACCACTTTTGCCCCGATTGGGTCAAGCCCATTTTAGAGGATTTTCAAATGCGCAAAGAGCCCGCCTCCAAATATGTGGGTACAATCAATTCAAATCCCTCTATTAACCCTTATCGGCACGGGGACGCTCTTGCCAGAAGCAGGTTTGATGTATGAACTATGAACTATGAACTATGATGTATGAAGTATGATGTATGAACTATGAATTATGAACTATGATGTTTGAACTAGGATGTATGATGTATGAACTATGAACTATGAACTATTTTAATACTCATTCCTAGTTCATACATCCTAGTTCATACATCATACATCCTAGTTCATACATCATAGTTCATACATCATACATCCTAGTTCATACATCATACATCATAGTTCATACATCATAGTTCATAGTTCATACATCATAGTTCATAGTTCATAGTTCATAGTTCAAAAAGTGTTTACAGACTACCAAAATTTAGCCGTTTTCCCTACAGCAACCGCAGATGTGCTTGCTAATTTGCTTGTGGCATTTGTGTGCGGATTAATGATGAGTGTAATTTATCGGCTCACTTACCGTGGGCCATCTTACTCTGTCACTTTTGTCAATTCGCTGGTCTTATTGAGCATAATTTCTGCCATTGTGATCATGGTGATCGGCAACAACATTGCTCGGGCATTCGGGCTGGTAGGTGCCATGAGTATTATCCGTTTTCGCACAGCTATTCGGGACACGATGGATTTGGTGTTCATTTTCCTGTCGCTGGCCCTTGGTATGGCATGTGGTGTAGGACTGAATATTGTGGCGGTAATAGGGTCGCTTTTAGCTGGTTTTGTGGTCATCGCCCTGACCTTTACCAATTTTGGGGCACCGCGCAAACGACATTTTCTGCTACAAATCATCCATCATTCTTCCGATCAGTATGACGTGACCAAACCGCTTTCGAAGTATTGTAGCTCCTTAAAATTAGTCAGTATGAAAAACATTGGCCTAGAAGACCTTACGGAAAGCAACTACCATATTACCCTAAAAAGCACCAAAAAAACGGAAGAAATGGTTAGAAACCTGCGCGAATCACCGGGCGTACAGCAGGTCAATGTGTTTTTTGACGAAGATGATTTTAACCCGCCTACGATGTAAGGTAGCCTTAAAAAGCCCGGCGGATTAGGAGTTCAATTCCTAATCCGCCGGAAAAAATTCAAAATAATTGGATCTTGGTTATCCCCGCGAGATGAATTTCGCAGCTACCGCCTCCCGCACCAACCCTTCCTCCGCCAAATACGGCACCGTCACCTTCAAATCAGGATACTGCTCCATTGTGCGTTCCAAAGTGCTGATTGCATGTGGGTTACGCGCCCAGGCTCTCCTGCTGATGCCGTTGTTCACATCCCAGAAAAGCATGGATTTCAGCCGTCGTTCAGCGTCGGCAGAGCCGTCAATCACCATTCCGAAACCGCCATTGATCACCTCGCCCCAGCCTACTCCGCCGCCATTGTGCAGGCTCACCCAGGTAGCGCCTCGAAAGGAATCGCCAATCACATTTTGCACCGCCATATCTGCCGTAAAACGCGAACCATCGTAGATATTGGCCGTTTCGCGGAAAGGAGAATCGGTGCCACTCACATCATGATGATCTCGGCCCAAGACTACCGGGCCAAGTAGTTCGCCGCTTGCAATGGCATCGTTGAAGGCTTTTGAAATCAACATTCTACCTTCCGAATCTGCGTACAAAATACGCGACATCGAACCGACCACAGGCAAATTAACCTTGGCATCCCGTATCCAGTTCAGGTTATCGCGGATCTGGCCTTTGATCTCTTCTGGTGCTTCTGCAAGCATATCTTTCAAAACCTGCGCCGCGATCAAGTCTGTTTTTTCCAGATCAGCTATTTCGCCAGAGCAGCACACCCAGCGGAATGGCCCAAAACCATAATCGAAGCACATAGGTCCCATGATATCTTCCACATAAGAAGGATAACGGAAAGGGGTAGCGTTGCTGAGTTCCTTCGATTGGGAAGCAAAGACATCTGCGCCGGCTTCTCCGGCTTCCTTGAGGAATGCATTGCCGTAATCCCAAAAATACATGCCGCAATCTGTCATCGCAATAATGGCATCCACGTGTCGGCGCAACGTGGATCGCACCGCTTCCAAAAACTTTTCCTTATCCTGGATCAGCAGTTGTTTGGCTTCATCAAACGTATAACCAACCGGGCAATAACCCATGTCGTTGATGTTGTGGCAGGAGGTCTGGTCAGAGCCGAGTTCGACCGTAATATGGTCTTGGGCAAAACGTTCCCAGAGGTCGACGATATTGCCGTGATAGACGAGCGTGATCGCAGTTTTATCGCGGCGACATTCCTCTAGCCGGAAGATCAGGGCATCGAGGCTGGTAAACACGTTTTCCTTTTTGATATAGCCATCCAAGAGGCGTTGTTGTACCATGTCGCCATCCACCTCAGCAAGAATACCTATGCAACCCGTGATGACAGCAGCAATCGCTTGTGCGCCGCTCATTCCGCCTAAGCCGGAGGTGACGAACACCCGCCCGCCGAGGTCATCGCCAAGTCCAATCCGCCTTCCCGCATTCAGTAAAGTTATGGTGGTACCATGTACAATGCCTTGAGGGCCAATGTACATGAAAGAGCCGGCAGTCATTTGTCCGTACTGCGTTACACCCAGGGCGTTGTATTTGTTCCAGTCCTCTTTTTTAGAATAATTGGGGATCATCATTCCATTGGTTACCACCACCCGAGGTGCGTCCGGGTGGCTGGGAAACAGGCCCATCGGATGTCCGGAATACAGCACGAGGGTCTGATTTTCCGTCATTTCCGAGAGGTAGCGCATCGTGAGCAGATATTGTGCCCAGTTCTGGAATACTGCTCCATTTCCGCCATAAGTGATGAGTTCATGGGGGTACTTGGCCACCTTTGGATCCAGGTTGTTCTGGATCATCAGCATGATGGCTGCTGCTTGCTTGCACTGCTGCGGGTAGTCTGAGATTGCCCGAGCATGCATTGGATATGTTGGCCGGAAACGGTGCATGTAAATCCGTCCATAGCGTTGAAGTTCGTCAGCGAATTCAACAGCCAACGCCCGATGCCATTCTGTAGGGAAATAGCGCAGGGCGTTTTGTACCGCCAGCACTTTTTCATTTTCCGACAAAACGCCCTCGACGATGCGCCGCGGAGCGTGGCTCACGTTGGGGTCTAGTGGGTGGGTGGGCGGGAGTTGAGCGGGGATTCCGGAGCGGATAGAGGATTGGAAAACGCTAAATTCTGCCTGCATAATACTTAAGAATTAATAAGGCAAAATAAAGTTCACAGGCGTGTTTTCAGAGGTATATGCCTTCACTCGAGCCTTTCTTTCTTTATACACGAAGATAACCGTTGGCAATTTGCCTACAGGTGGGGCGATGATGTCGCGAACAGATTCTTTGTCGGGGGTTTCAAGGGAATAAAAGCAAATGCTTTGTCGCTCGGGTGAACTCCTATAAAAAAGGACTTCGTTGTTGATTTGATCAAATGCCAACAAAGCACCAGGGTTTCTTTGGGCAACGGCCATTTTGGTCAAGTCAAAAAGCACCACTTCGCTTTTGGTGGTACTGTCAGGTGTGGCATTTTCTGCAATAAGATTTCTGGAGTCTTGCGACCAGAAAAACTTAGGCTCGGTTTGATTGTCTGCGGGTATTGAGGACACCAACACTTCCTGCATATCGCTAAGGCGCAGGACGACCAAATTCGTTTGGGCCAGACCACCATTTTGGCCTTTGCTCTTAAAAAGTCGGTATTCTTCATTTAAAGAAGCACCCAGTACCGTCGAAGAATCGGTGAGCACAGATGTTTTGGTGCTTACTGTGGCAGTGGGTGAAGGGGATTGAGAACATGCGCTGACACAAATGAAAGCGAAAAGGATGGTGCCAACCCTAGTGAAGGTTAAGGCTGGCAAAGCGTTAAAGAGATTTTTCATGCGCTGAGAATTAAATTTTTACGGCGCAAAAGTACCAAAAGCGCGATCAGTAAAAAGTGGGAAGTTCAAAGTATCAATTGCTTCGACTTGAAAACTTTTTCTTTTTAGCTTCCTGTACAAACCTGACGGTCTTAATCCGGCAACCGAGCGTATGCAAGGCCTCCCCTATAGAAATAGCAGCTAAACTTAAGGCAACCAACAAGTTGTGTGCTATTTGCATGGGCTCCAACAAGTTAGGATAGAACTGCGGTATGGCCAAAATCTCCAGGGCAATCACGATGACCGCCAGGAGCGCAAAGGCAACTGTGGCAGCACGAGCACGAAAAAGCCAGGTTGGTTTTTGTCTTAGTAAGGTTTTGTTCAGATACAGTGCCGCGAGGGGATCATTTGGATAGATTTTAATGATTTCTCGAAGGATTCGCTCCGACTTGCCGTATTCCATCAAGTGGTAGAGCGCAACCGCTTTATTAAAAAGTAAGCGATGGTAAAGGTCTTCACCGTCCCAGTCCGCTACGTTTTGCATGATGACAACTTCCAGCAAGTGATCGCACATCACGATAAACTTGCCAAAGTCGGCGACTTCAAAAAGCCCGTTGGTATAGGATAGGGTACAATCAAGATATTCATCAAAATCCAGTGCTCGAATGCCATCCTCGTTCTGCTCATAATAGCGAATAATCCCATGGAAGTCATTGACTTCGAGGGCCTTAAAATTGCGATAGAGGCGCAGTCGTTCTGCTGGAAGGAAATACATTTAAAACGTAAACAGCGCAGTTGGATTTGGGTTTAAACCTATTAGATTTGTTGCGGTGGATGGCTTTGGCGGGTAAAAAGTCCTTTTTCCGAATGCCTTCGTTAAATTTTTCGCCGAATATGCCCGATTTCGACTGCAAAATTTGCCTAGGCATTCGAAAAAATGACAAATTTCCCCACTCAAAGCCCTCCACCG
>JBBQLD010000326.1:0-5686 GCA_038327555.1 Chitinophagales bacterium | reverse complement strand
AAAAAGGGCAATAATTAGCAGGTACTGTACCGGCTGCTTTAGCTGCCGGAAGACATGCAAGGATTTCCGGCGACTAAAGTCGCCGGCACTAAAAACGCCCCTTTAAATCCGAAAACTGACAGGGGCTCGATTGCTATCAATGATTTTCAATCAACGCTCCACCACCAGTTTCCGGCTCAGGCGAGCATCGCCGCTCTGCATCTCCAGCAAGTAAACCCCCGCCGGCAGTGGCGAGACATCCAACTGCTGTGGGGGGGCGCCTGCCGGAAGGGTTTGCTCCAGGGTCAGGGTTTGCAAACGGCCCAGCAAATCATACACCTCGAATCGAACCGGCGCAGATTCCAGCAGGTCGAATGCCACGTTTACCACCTCCGAAGTTGGGTTCGGGAAGACTGACAGTTGGGCGATGTTGCCTTGGGCATCATTTACACCTGAAGCATTGCCGAAATACACCGAAGCGAATACGCTGGATTGGATATCGTCCTCATTACATTCCGGGTAGAGGAACAATTCTAAATCGGGGTACGAAAGTTGAGTCGCCTGCTTGACAGATACTTCGTAGTTCTGTAAGCAGCTGTTGGCCTGAACGGTAAACAATTGACCCTGGTCGTTGCCATTGAGCAAAGCACCCGCCACGCGTACTTCGCCGTTGTTCGGGTTGGAATTGGCATTGAGTTTCAGCAGGTAATTGCGCGCTTCGTTGGATTCGTTGCAGATATCAATCAGGAATGTTGCGTTCCCTCCGACTGGATTGCCCAGCGATGTGATGTGTGGGTCGGTGGTGCCGTCATGCTTCAACTTGGGCTGGTCGCGCTGGTAGCCACCTTGGAAGGGGCAGGAGCTTTTGGTGCCAAGTTGGGTGCGGAAAATTGGTGTGCCATACATGGGGTCGCGCACCACTTTTACTTTGAACTGATCGCCCTGATCGTCATCCGCTAGGGTGTAGCGGATCAGTTGGGCGGTTTCATTCGATTGGTTTTGGGATTTGCCAAAACGTTTGGATGTGTTGTATTGGTAGCCGCCAGTCACGCCAGAGCCGCCTACTTCTATCACTACTTCTACGCCAATATTACCTTCGATGTAGTGTTCCACTTCGATGGAATTGGTTTCTACTACCGTTATAGCCGATTCTTGCGAAGCACTTACACCCGAACTAAAGTTGATGTCCGAACCCAGTGGAGTATTGTTCGGGTTATTCACATTGGCATCATTCATGGTCAGCACTTGTTGCCAGACGTTCAGTTGGTTTTGGGCATTGTAAGCGACTTTTGCGCCGAGGGCAACGCTATCCGCAATAACCAGTTTTAGGGCGTCCATTTCGCCCAAAATGGCTGTTTTGGTGTACGCAAATTTTCGTGGTAAACCAGTGGGCAAATAAATCAGCCCTTTGTCTAACACCACTGAGCAGTTGCTTGAGTCCACCCGCAAGAAGGGGTATAAACCCAGATTCAAATCGGTGCCATAGCCGATGAACACGTCACCGCCGCCATTCGGCCCAGTCACTTCGGTGGTGGCGAAACCCTCGCTCACAGTCACGCAGGTTTGGTTGGTGGAAGTCGTGACCGCCATGTCGCCCACAGTCGCACCGCCGCTAAAGGTGACCGAGAATTCAAAATCAACGGTAGCGATAAAACCGATCGAGCCAGCCACACCGATTTTGGCTGCAAGATTGAAGGAGTTGGAGCCGTCTTCAGCATAGCTATCCGTGAATTCGCGGCAAGTGGTCTTGCTGTCTTGAAATTCGCTGCTGCTGCCGTCGCCTGGAGGTGCATGCAGTACGAGGTAGGGCATCTGCGGCTGAACCGTAGAGCCGAGGATAGGCACTTCCTTGGAGGTGGGACCCAGTACGATGATGGGGATGACAACCCAGTTTCCAACCACATTAGTAGGTGTATGCTGCACGATCGAAAAAGTGAGATAACTGGTTTGGTTGCCTAACTCAAAATTGACTGGTAGTTCAAAACGGAAATAATCCGCTGGTTGGTTGGGGGATATAATCGCGTCATGCGTGGGTGGGATGCCGGTAAAGGTTGCTGTGCCATATCTGTAAGATAGTTGGTTATTCAGAAGAACCCCCAACGGGATATCCACTATGACGGTGAAAGGCTTGCCTGCGTAGGCATGGTGATAGGAACCTTTTTCTTGCGGCAAATCCCAAACATTAACCAGCGGTAAATAACCGGGTGTTGACGTGATCGTAGTGCCGCTGGCTTGACAAATAGTGGAGCCTACGCCGTTTATCTTGATTTGATACCCTGAGTTGAGTGTCAGGGAGATTTCCTGGGCCGAGATGGTCCCGAAGCTGGACAGCAGCACCAGAACAAGGGTGATTATTTTCAGTAAGTTGAAACTGTTTTTCATTGTTAAGAATGTTTGTTTACACTAATTGATGCTGCAAAAGTGGGCCGTCGACTCCCGGTGTCTTAAGCGTAGAAATACCGAAATTTGAATATCAGGTATTTTCACCCGCATTCCACCAAGCAGAGTTGAGCTACCTTCGGCCTGTTCTTTTTTGATGGAACAAAAGTGATTTATGGATCGGGCAAGTACAGACGTTATTGTCCCAATGGCAGGTTTTACTGTCCGAAGCCTAGGTTTGGTTGACCGAAGAAATGTGGTCTGTGGGTTTTCTATACTTTGTGGATAGAAATAGGGGAGGGGGGTAATCAGGTATTTCACAGGGTTAAAAAAAATGCCCTTGCAGATCAGACGACCTGCAAGGGCATTTTAGGAACGCGTAAAACGAGCAACTCAATTACTCCATCAATACGAACCCGGCCCAATGATAAGCTTCCGAATATTTTGCTCTAATCTGATTTTGCGCGTTTTGGAAAGCTTGGGGGATTTCCAGTCCTTTTTTGAGCCATTGGGTATAGAACGCAGTCATGAATTCTGAAGAGGTCTGGTCGTTGACTTTCCAGAGGCTCATAACTATATATTTCGCACCGGCAATTTTAAACGCACGCTGAAGCCCATAAACCCCTTCGTTGCCATCAATATCCCCCAGGCCGGTTTCGCAGGCTGAAAGTACCACCAGCTCTGTCCCGGAAAGATCCAACAAACTAATCTCCTGGGCAGTAAGCACCCCGTCTTCCTGTCCGGCAGGTGGCTTACCTGTTGTCCAGGCTTGTTGGGCGCCAGCCAGAATTAATCCGGATCGAAGCAGCGGATTTTTGGAGGTTTTGAATGCAATGCCATTCTGGTTGGTGGTGTTAGTTTTTGGATCAGGGAAAAAATAGCCATGGGTAGCGAAGTGCAGGACGCGCGGTGCGGTATGTTCTTTTGAATCCCCCATTTTTTTGATAGATTCTTCGGTGGCTGTAAACCCGGAGTCCAGTTGTACTTTCATGCCAACAGATTGGAGCAGGCGGCTCAAATTGAGCACTTCTGTAACCGTAGCGGGCAGGAAGTTCCAGGTATCGCTTCGGGTTAAGCTGTCTGTTTCATAAAATGGATTGTCAAGTTCGGAAATCCCCCTGCTTAATCCAGGTGAATCGTTTATGCCAGTTTTTTTTTCTGCATAATTAACGCCGCCAACAAGCAGGGCATCTTTCTTGTAAGCTGTTGTGGGAATGGGAATAACCAACTGTCGAGTACTGCCGAGCAGAACGAGTTGGTAACGTTCCGCAAAAGTCTCGGTAGCACTTATTGATATGGCACCCATATTGAGCCGATGTAACAAGCCGGAAACGGAGCAATATACCTTCCTGGATCCCTTTAAACTGGGTTCAATTTTTTTCCAGATCAATTCATACAAGGTTTTAGGGTTCTTTTTGCCAGCGGCATATAAGTTGTTTATTTTCCTGTAATTACCGCCAGATGCGCCTTGCATCAGGGCATTCAATTCCCGCTCTTCGAACAAGGAGATGAAGCTGGGCGCTGCGTCTTCCGGACGCAACACCAGGGCGGCGTATTGGGTACTATCTGTAGCCTTCCCATGTGCGTTAATGTTTTGGAAATGAATAAATTCAACGGCGGCCTCTCCAGGCTTAAGCGCAGCTTGAATTTCCGGCCAATTCACTTGTCGAAGGGCATCGCTGTAACCCACTACTGTGCGGGCGATTTCTTTTTCAAGGGCGTTTGCTTTGTCCTCTAATCTTGTTACAGTTACAGTGTCGCGCTCAGCAAAAGGCAATGAATATTGTTCTGTTAGCCGGAGCTGGTAAGCGTGAAGGAAACCCAACTTTTGAGCTGAAGCGGTATCTGAAAGGGCGCGATTCTTTAACTGTTTAGTCGCATTTAGCAAAAAGCCTTTATAGAAAAGGACGTTATCAAAGCTTGCCTTGGCCATTGCCGGACTGGGGTGTTCCTGGGCAAAAGCGTAGAATTCAGCAGTATTCTGTAGGAAACTTTGCAGGTAATTATTCAGTTCAATCTCAGAAGAATAGCCTACTGCTCTTTCAATTATTAGCCGGTCAAGGCGCTCTGATTCAAGAAAACGAATACTGGATGCTTCAGCATTGTTTGCTTGCCAATATAAAAGCGCGAGCTGCCGCGATGTCTGCGCACAATTGGGATGATCCACCTCAAGCACTTCTGTATTGATCTTGTGCGCCGCCAATAAAATGGATTCTGCTTTAGTATAATCACCTTTTGCTGCATATAATCGTCCCACATTTTTTAATGCTGTGGCATAATTAAGGTGTTGCTTACCATAGATTTTTGTACAAACTTCTTCGGACGCTAAAACCAGAGGCTCCGCGGCATCATACGCAGCATTTTCTATATAAGCATTGGCGAGATTGCTTAATGTATTAGCATAATTAGTACTTTCCTTGCTGAGTTCACTTGTGTTGAATATTTCCAGGATCTCTGAATTCAGCGAAATAGATTTGCTGGTGTTTCCCATCTTTGAATACAAGTTGGCCAGGTTAACCAGATCCTGCACATAAAAAGGGTGTTGTTTGCCAAGAATTGTGCCGTGTAGTTCGCTCACCGCTAACATCAATGGTTCTGCCTTGGTATAATTTCCAATTTCGCTATAAATGCTGCCTAGATTGGCTAAAACGACAGCGTATTCATGGTTTTTTTTGCCTAAGGTTTGTTCAAAGATGTCTATAGCCTCTAAGTACAATAATTCCGCTTTGAAATAGTACCCTTTATGAAAATTTAGGGAGCCAAGGGTTCCGAGTACGCGGGCATAATCCGGATGTTTTTTGCCTACTAATTTTTCGCGAATCTTTAGGGTTTCCAGAATGAGCGGCTCCGCTTTGATATACTCCCCCATGACCAGATAAATGGAAGACAGGGTACTTAAACTAATCGCAACAGGGGCACTTATCCTTCCATAAAGGTTCTCCTGTAAGGGTATTGCCTCCAGATACCAAGCTTCTGCCTCCTTGTATTTTTCCTGTCTTTGGGCAATTTTTCCTCTAAAAGCCAGGCAGGTAGCGTAAGCAGGATGGGTTTTCCCGAAGGCGTTTATTGTTTTTTGCTGTGCTTGATCAACGATCTGTAGGGCAGCTTCTATTTTTTGTTGTTCAATCAACGGACGAAGCTGGCGCAAAAGACTATCCACCTGTTTTACAACAGCAATACTATCAAGCGTTTGCCCGAAAATGAACTGGGGAATGGCCAGCAATAAAGTGAAAAAGATTGCTTTCATATTCAATCAACTAAAAATTTTCCAGCATATAAAATCTCGCCCTGGTCAACAGCTTCAATCGTGAAATAATAGAGGCCGGGC
>JBBQLD010000325.1:0-5687 GCA_038327555.1 Chitinophagales bacterium | reverse complement strand
AACGGTGTATCTGGTATATGGCTGAAAAGTGTGTTCAACAGGGTCGTTTTTCCCGTTTGCCTGGGACCGAACAACAATATGGCCTTACCCTGAAAGCTTTTGTCCCGTATGCGTTGTTACAATATACGTTTTATCATGTATTTGCGATTGTATTCGCAGAAATAACGGTTTTTTTGCGAATGCAATCGCCTTTGTAGGTTTTATTTCGGGGCCAAAGATGTTTATTCCGGAGTATCTGCCCCCCTCATTCCGGAGCTTAGCCCCCCCTATGTGGATAAGTACGGATTTTGTTGGGTTCAGTTGAAATCAGAACAGTTGGTTCAGGTACTCCGGAACAAACTGTAACAATAAAGATGCAGCACCTTATTGTTTTGCGGATGCACTTTTTAGGCACTATCTGGGGTCGGCCCAGACTAAAAAAGTAGACTCTGGCTTTACAGGGTTTGCGTTAGTGGGCCCTATTGATGCTGATAACACCGACCACTACCTGTCACCTTTCTTTGACAAGGACCTCCTGCCTTAGTTTTTGCACCGCAAATGGAAGCGGTAGTCTGCTGACTTCTTAAGTTGTCAATGGATGGCTCTGCTTTGTACTGACTGGTATGCTGATAGCAATACCCATTGGCAATGCGGGTTTTATGTGCACATCTGGTTCCCGCTTGTGTATATCCATGGCATTGAACTGAGGCGGACTCTCCAACAGCTTTATTATTCCCAGAATAGTTATTGACTAAAGATTGCCTTGCAGGTGGGTTGCATATTTTACAGGGTTGAAGGTTGGAATTTGCCAGATAATCATTATTTATCAACTTCTTGGAAACATTTACAACCATCCTGCAACTAGCCAGATGATATTTTTTACCGGAGGGTGTTTTATAAAGGTCTTGCCCCTGGCTTCTAACTACACACAATAGCAGAAAGGCGATGGGTAATATGCTCTGCCATGTATTTTTTGAAAGAAATAGATCCATTTTATTCCATTATTTAGAGGTTATAATTATTTAGGCCTTCTCATGAAGTCTACAATCAATCGCTTTTGAAACTTGAATCTCACGGTTCCTCCATCCGTTCAAAGACTATTTCTGGCAACACGATCTTCGTCTCAACTTTCATCTCAGCATTTTTCCAAAAAGCGGTGAAATGCGCTTTTGCTTCTAATGGGACGTATCCCATGCTTTTATAATTCTCTATTTCACTTATGAACTGTTTCGAGAATTTCAAAATCAAATGGTTGTGAATATTAGCCAACCCCTCAGCATTTAAGATCAGTTTATCGCCACTCTTCAAGTTTTCAAAGCGATGTTGGACACGAAGGAAATAGCTCAAATACAAATCTTTATGCCCACACAGTCTTGTTATCTGTTGAGGTGGAATTTGATTTTGTTTCACCTCTATAATGTTGATTTCGGCTTTTGTTAGATGGTCGAAACAAGCCACATTGGTATGAATGGAAATAGACTTTTTGGCTCGCGTCAGTGCGACATATAGTTGGCGCTTTGCTTCATCAGAAGATACTTTAAAATCCTCTAAGAGTAAAAACACGTTGTCAAACTCCTTGCCTTTTGCCTTATGAATGGTGGAGACAAAAATAGTTTCGCCACTAGCCTTGAAAAAATCTTCCATTTTTGATTCCCGGATAAACTCTTGAAAATCAGACTTATATTTTCTTTTTGGATGTATGGATTCAAATTCCTTAACCAGACCCTGTACCATTTCGAGCACAGTGCTGGTCTGAAACTTAGAGATCAATTCACTTTTGGCCTTACCCCAGACTTCATCGTGGATAATAAACGCATCTTCCTCTAATTTCAATTCGTTGAGGAAAAACCTAATTTCCAGCAGATTTGACAATTGAATTTCGTCACTATTCTGAATGAGTCGTACGGGGAGTTTGTTCCTACGCAACAGGCCACTCACTTGAACCGCTTCATCATTGGTTTTAGTCAAAACACAGGTTGTGCCAGACAAGTCAGTCTCCATCAGATCTCTGACTATTGCCGAAATCAAGTGCTTGCCGCTATATCGGAATAATTTAAGAACACCAATATCTTGTTGAAAGGCGGCAATAGGTGTTTCCTTCAATCGATTGCGGATACCTCCCACAAAGTCGTTGGAGAATTCTACCAGATTGGATTTACTTCTATAATTAGTAACCAGTTCGTATTTGACCGCATTTCTTTCGGTTAGGAATGAATGAAAGTACTTGGAGTCGGCGCCTCGAAATCCGTAAATGTTTTGGTCATCGTCACCCACTGCGATTACACGCATTTCCGGGTTTTTGTCAAGCAATACATTGATCAATGCAAATTCGGCAGCATCCATATCTTGGGCTTCATCAATGACCAACACTGTTTTGGTGATCCGACTGGCCTCTACTTCATTGTTCTTGATTTTCTCGACGGTTATTTTCAGTATTCCCTCCGACTTATCAAGGCTTCCGACCCTGCCTAAGAGATCAAAGCAATAGGAGTGAAATGTTTTGATTTCCAAATAATGTGCAGCATTTCCAATGAGTTCAATGAGACGCTTTTTAAATTCCGTAGCCGCTGCCCTAGAAAATGTAAGCATGAGCAATTGCTCGTGCTTCACATCTTCCATCAAGAGTAAGGAGGCCAATTTGTGTACCAAAACCTTTGTTTTTCCACTGCCCGGGCCTGCGGCAACCACAATAAATGGATTGGTTTTGTCATCAATGATTTGACGCTGCATGGTTGAAAGTGAACCAAAAAGCTGTTTGAATTTGGTCGGCGTAAGGTTTCTTTTGATTTCAGACAACCGACTTCCAGGAAAATACTTGCCCAAAAAGGATGAATAGTTCAATTGAAAATAATCATCCACAAATCGCAGCGCCCCCAAGTAATCGTCTGTCATCTTTTTTGCATATTCGCCCACTATGTGGATCTGTTGCACCTTATTTTCATAAAACTGGTGGAGCTTCTGATAATCTTCTGTTTTATACTGTACTTTATTGTTGCGTTCTAATCTTTCAATGGAAAGCCGATTATAAACCACCATGAATCCGCCTTCGATCTTTATAGCCTCTATGCGTGAAAGGTAAAATAGCGCGTCCTCAATATCTGAAATGGAAACGGTGATCTTGAAAAGGCTCATTTCTTTTTCATAGCCATCCTTCAGTTCATGAACAGAAAACTCCACCAGCACTTCTTCTTTTTCGGCATCAGCTTGAAGGGCATTGCTTTTTGCAAACAGAAACTCAACTATGAATTTAGCCATTTCGTGCCGCTTCTCCAACTTTTGAATTAAAATCTCCTTGGGTTGGCAGGCAATTACGGTAACCAAATTTTTGGAAAATTCCTGTTGGTGCTGCTTTATCCAGTTTTTGATGGCCCAAAAATTCAGGATGGTTTTGATGCGCTTGGGTGTAACCTCCTGGTAGCCTTTTGTCTCAGCCAATTCATTCAATTCCTTGAAATGAAGATGTTTCTCGATTTCTTCCACTTGGGTGAGCAAGAATTCTTCTAGGTTGCTGAATATTTGGAGAATAAGCAGTGAGCGATTTTTCTGTTCTCCCTTCCTTATAAATGCGGTCAGGTCTTTGCTGTCGGCCAATATTTTTTCTTCCCGGAGCAAATTGATGATCTGGATTACCTCCTCTTTTACCACACCCAAATGGTCGCTGATGTAATCAATACGTGTTTCGGCTTCCTCTCCCGAAGCATCCTTTCTACTCTTGCTGGAAAATAACTTACGGATGATTCGGATGGCATTCACCTTTTGACGTTCATCGTCAAATTTGGTAGAAGTCATTATTTTTTCAATAGCCTCTTGAGCCGTTTTTGACTGGATGCTGTTGGCCAAAATGCGTGGCATGTTTTGCCCCCGCTTGAGGTAGCCAGCATCCTCAAGTGCTGCGATAGCAGTAGTTACACGGGTTTCTATCTCAACAATACTATCATTCCAGCCTGCCTGACGAGCAATTTCAAGGGGAGAATTGGAAACCTTACTTCTGACCTGAGTGATGAATTTGATGGCTTTCCAGATTTCTTTGATCTCATTGATGTTCAGCTTAGTCTGGTTGAGTAAAATGAAGTGCTTACTGAGATCCTCCTCGTTGAACAGCACAAAACATTCAGCACTAATCTTTTCATCTCGTCCCGCTCGCCCTGCTTCCTGAACATAATTTTCAAGCGAGTCTGATATTTCAAAATGAATGACCATGCCCACATCTTTTTTGTCCACGCCCATGCCAAAAGCAGAGGTCGCCACCATGATTTGTACCCGACCCTCAATAAAGGCATTTTGATTCTCAGTTTTTTCCTTGGCCTCCATTTTGCCATGAAACGGCTTGGCATTGAATCCATCAGCAGCCAATCGCTCCGCCAACTTATAGGCGTTTCGAGTTCTGGAGACATAAATAATGGTCGGGCAGTTTTTTTCTTCTACCAAATCCCGAACGGTGTTGTACTTCTCTTCGTCGTCGCCTTTTGGAAAAACTTTGTAGTGCAGGTTCGTTCTTGTAGCATTTGAGCTGAAAACTTCCATTTGAAGTCCCAACTTTTCTTGAAAATAAGCAATAATATCTTCGATGACTTTCTGTTTGGCAGTCGCCGTGAAACAGGATACCGGAATAGGATATTCAAGGTTCTTTTTCTCTTGCAGATTTTTGATAAAATCCGCGATATAAATATAATCTACCCTAAAATCCTGGCCCCAAGAGGAAAAACAGTGGGCTTCATCAATCACAAAACGCACAACATTCCTGTTCAATAGAAGCCGTTCAATCGTTTTAGAGCGCAAGGATTCGGGTGAAATGTAAATTAGCGATGCAGAGCCGTCTTCTACCCGCTCAAAGGATTTGCTCCTTTCAATAGGGTCAAGCAAGCCGTTGATGGTAACCGCTTGCGTAATGCCAATCTTTTCCAGATTGTCCACCTGATCCTTCATGAGTGATTGCAAAGGAGAAATAACTACCGTAAGCCCTTTGACATTCTGCCCGGACATCAAGGCAGGTACTTGAAATGTGATTGATTTGCCGCCGCCTGTCGGGAATACAGCCAATATAGATTTGTTTCTAAGCGCTGCTTCGACGGCCTTTTTTTGCAAAGGCTGCCCCTCATAAGTCCTATAAGCGTCAAAATTGAAAAAGTCCTTTAGCCCTTGTTCGGCATCCAGCGATCTATCACAATACGCGCAGCCTGTCAGACAGGGTTTGCCGCGCAGTTGAAATAGGATGGATTCCACAGCACGAAAATTTTTAGAAACCCAAGGCGGCGTGATCGAATTTCGGTTGTTGCAGGCAATCAGCGCAAGCGAATAAGCTAATTCGATGGGGTATGCACCAATGATTCTTTGCAAATCAGCATTTTGACAAATATAGGGGTGGAAATTTTGACGGATAATAACCTCTATCTCTGTTTGAGCACAATGGTATCCGATACAACTAAAGAAAGCAGCAAACTCTTTTTGATCGTGTAATAATAGCCAGAAGATCCTTTTAAAATCTTCTTTTAAAAGCAGAAAACTCGCCATCTCATCGTGGAAAAGGTCACGAGCCTTCATCGCATCATTGAGCGGATTGTTACTGTCTTCCGTTTGAAGTTTATCATCCTTGAGCAGGGCATGGTAAGGTTTATCTGGGAACAGAAGCGGCGACCAATACAAGGTATCAATGGCATTGGAAAGTTGAATGCCTGCTGCTGTTACGGACTGGTGGATGAATTTTAAAT
>JBBQLD010000324.1:0-5697 GCA_038327555.1 Chitinophagales bacterium | reverse complement strand
AATTATTTTCTCCGTTTAATTTTTAGCCACTATAGTTTAGCCTTTTATTTCAAGTGGTAAACGAATGATAATTATTGGGTTGCAGAAATTAACCTAATTCATCAGCACAATGATATTTTTGAAGACTATGTCATTTCTGTTGGGGGCTTCTTTTCAGCCTTAATAAGTTGGAACCTAATTTTAACGATGAAAGATTTGGAAGTTAAACATCAACTTTTAGCGCTTGCCAATGCTGCTATTTGAATAAAAATAGTGATTGAGGCTCACTTCAACTGTACATGGACATGATCATCATGCCTCGCTGAAAAACAATCTTGGGCAACAATGTTGTCATATTCTTCCAGACCAAAGCGTTTTTTAAGATGCGGCTGGATCAGTATCCTGCCGAAATTGGGGTTTGCTGCGATCAAATGCATCAATTCACCGGTCCGTTCTCCATCAAATTCATAATTTTTCCGGTTGCAGAACCAGCTGGCAAATGCTCCATCATACCCAATATACCAATAGCCTTGTTGTTTGCAATGTTTTGCATAATCGTATTCTCCCGGCAGCGCTTCAGCCCAGAGCCCGTAACCGTGGGGAGAAGGGCTTTTCCTGAGCGGTGCACCCGTTTTCGCGTTTTTCCAATAAAAGACAATATCAATGGCCTTCCCATAATTGTGGTTTAAATGGGGTTCCAATGGAAAGCCATCGATAAAGGGAAAGTTCGCGTCCATGTAAGAGACGGTACTGCCTGGAAATTTGTCCTGCATTTGTGCTCCCACTGCTTCAAGCGCATTCAAAAAGGCGGGCTTGACATAATTTCGATTGAAAAAACAATACACGACGTTTTCAGGCTCCAGATTTGGATTAGAAAAAACAGGTAATGGCACTCGATCAAAACAATACTTAGCAACGGGCGGAACGATATAAATTGATGTCAGGGAGTATAATACCAAAAAAATCACCCAACGAAGGCCCCAAACTCGACGCCGTTTTTGGGCTAATCCATTCAGGTAGAGACTTAAAAGCCAGATAAGTCCACCAATTTGGGTCAGTAAGGTCAACAGCGTAAAAAACAAAGTGTAGCGGAAAACGCGGAAAAATGTTTTCATAGAAGGGGCATGTGTTTGTTTCGTATTGATGCAAAAAGCATAAAACCATGCTTGACACAACGTAGTTACGGGCACAAAGGTTTGTAGCGCCTTTGGCATGGCATTGAAGTGGTTCACCGCAAATGGTAGTCACACCCCCGGTATCGCTTCCACCAATCGCCGTACATACTCCCGATCCGGATTCCGAAAAATCTCTTCCGGGTAACCTAATGCTTCGGTCTGGCCCAGATTCATAATCAACAACCGATCGCACATTTGCTTGATGACACTTAAATCGTGCGAAATGAAAAGGTAAGTCAAGCCAAATTTCTCTTGTAGCTCCATCAACAAATTCAACACCGTAGCCTGTACGGACACATCCAGGGCTGAAACCATTTCATCGCAAACCAAGAATCTGGGTTCCAAAGCCAAGGCCCGTGCCACACAGATCCGCTGTCGTTGTCCGCCGGAAAACTCATGCGGATAGCGTTGAAAATGATCTGCGTGCAAACCCACCGTCTCCAGCAGATCAATGGCCTTTTCGCGGCGCGCTCGGTCGTTTTCGTGCAGTTTATGCACTTGCATCGGCTCGACAATGGCCTCTCCAATGCCCATACGGGGGTTGAGGGAGGAGTAGGGGTCTTGAAAAACTACCTGGATTTCACGGCGATAAGGGCGGAATGCCTCCTCACTTAGTTTTAGCAAGTCAATACCCTTGTAAAAAACCTCGCCAGACTGGGCTTCCGTGAGTCTGGCGATGGTTCGGCCCAAGGTGGTTTTGCCGCAACCAGATTCGCCTGCAAGACCAAAGGTTTCACCCGGAAAAATGTCAAAACTTACATCATTCACGGCATTCAGCCACTCAGTTGGCCGACCGAGCCAATTCTTCTTGGCTGGATAGCGCACGGTCAGGTTTTTGACCTGCAAAATGGGATCATGCGCCTGAATTGTTTTTAGTCGTACCTGCGTTTCAGCAGGTGTAATCACGCGGGACTCAAACGCTTGGTTTTCCAAAAAATCTGGCACAGTGGGCATACGCCAGAGTTTGTGCTTTAACGAAGGACGACAAGCCACAAGACCGCGAGTGTAAGGATGTTCAGGTTGCTGAAGTATCTTTTCTACAGCACCTTCTTCTACAATTTTCCCCTGAAACATAACCACTACACGATCACAGATTTCAGAAATAACCCCCAAATCATGGCTAATGAACAACATCGAAAGCTGAGATTCCGCCTTCAATTCATGCATCAAATCGAGGATCGTTTTTTGCACCGTCACGTCGAGTGCGGTGGTCGGTTCGTCGGCGATGAGCAAACTGGGATTGCAGGACATGGCCATAGCGATCATTACCCGCTGTTTTTGTCCGCCACTGATTTGATGCGGGTAAGCATTAAAAATCCGCAATGGGTCGGGCAGTTTCACCCGTTCAAAAAGTTTTAGTGTCTGTGCTTTCGCCTCCGTGAAGTTGGTTTTTTGATGCAATTGGATCGCTTCCGTCACTTGATGCCCGCAACGAAACACAGGGTTTAAGGAGGTCATAGGCTCTTGGAAAATCATGGAGATTTGAGCGCCGCGTATTCCTTGTATCGCTTTATCTGAAATACCAAGCAGGTTTATTGCTTGACTGCCCGATGGCTTGACTGGTGTTTGTGGTGGAGAAAAAAGTATCTCGCCGGAGACGATCCTTGCAGGAGGGCTAGGGAGGAGCCGCATAATTGAGAGTGCGGTCACGGATTTTCCAGAACCAGATTCGCCGACAATACCTAGGGTTTCGCCTTTGTCGAGTGACAGGGAGATGCCGTCCACAGCCCGCGTGGTGCCACGTTCGGAATTGAACTCTAGGACTAAGTTGTTGATTTCGAGCAGTTTTGGCATGGGCTATCCGTTTCTAATTTTGCCGCTGATTCTGTACAGGCGCAAAGGTGCCCAACTTTTGGGATCCTCGTGTTCAAATTTTCCATTCCAATATAATTTCTGTACTAGTCTTATTCCACCAGTTTTAATAACCAACTTTTAGCGGCCAAGGAGCTGGTGTCTTCGATTCTGGCCTTTAAAGCCGCGAAGTGCTCAGGCCTGGATTGGGTGATCTTGCGCAAAATGGCCACAAAATTGAGGTAGGTACGCCGGATATCCTCCGAAATAACCCTGTTTCTGCGCAGATAAATCCCAAAAGCGTGCAGCAGGCTATCGAGCGCATCGTCTGCATCCGTTTCGTAATAAATCTTAGCCAGCATAATTTTTGCGCCAAGGTGGTAAGACACGTCTGTAAATTCTACCTGATTAAGGTGCTGAAGGGCCTTGTCGTTTTGTTGGGTATAATAATAAAGCTCTGCGAGGTTGTAATGAAAGGCGTCTTCGCGAAATTCAGGTGGGAGAAGGGGTGTTTTTTCCAGAATAAACTGCTCTGTCCAATCAAATTTAGCCAGCCGAAGCGCCAGCTTGATGATGTTCTTGAAGTGCCAGGGCGAAAGCTGGCCGTTTTGAAGCAAAATTCCGGATTCTAGTCCCCATTCATACAAATGAAGCGCTTCAGAGAGAAATCGCTGATCGGATTGAATGATTTGCAGATTGCAATAATTGATGGCGTGCTGGTAAATTTCTTCTATTTCCGATCGGTTCAACTTTTTAACTAATTCGGGAAGGGCAGATTTCAGTTGTTCAAATTCCGAATGCGCCTTCTTTTTGCGCAACATTTGATACACTATATGGTAGGCCCAAACTGCTGGTCCGTGTGCTTCCTTTGGCTGAAGACTAATAAATGAATTCAATTCTTCAGCCAAACTAATCTTGTAAGATTCCGCCAAAAGCCGTTCACTGGTAAGCATGAAACAGATGAGCCGCAATTTTTCCGCCAAGTAGAAATTGTCAAGACTATCTGCCGTTCGTTGTACATATTCCTTGAATCCTTGTCCACCTAATTGCTGCCGTCGATATCCTTCCAGATTTTCAAGCTGATAAAGCTCAAAATAATGTTTCGCGCCTTGATCAGAGGCCGTTTCAAGCGCCTGACTTTTCCGCTTAAATTGATATTGATAGTGCTTTTCCAAACCTCGGGCAGAAAGTCCCTTCAGGCAACAAAAATCGGGTAGAAAGCCGTCTTTCAAAAATTCCTGCATCCCTACAAATTGCTCGCCCAGCTTGAGCAGTGCCGACATGGTGTGATTTAATTTGGCGTCTTGATATGTGGCACCAGGGAAAACGACTTCATAAGCCGTTTTTCGATTCATCGTGCCCAAATTCGAAGCACCTACTTCAAGCCAATCGCACAGTTTGGCTACCGCTACATTGCGGTTGAAAAAAGGTGAATGTACCATCTCACTGAAGGAGCGCCATTCTCGCGACGAAAAGCTGTCTAGTAGATCGAGTAGTTTACTGTGGTCCATTATTCCGGATTGGGTTGAGTGCTATTTCCCGACAATAAATGAAAATTTTTGATTTTTGTTGTATGAAATAACTGGTAATAAATTGAAATTCAATTTCTTGTAAAAAATAGAATTACCATGTTACTCCGATAAATCCTAAAAAATGTATTTGTACGGGCCAGGATACTCCCTCACTTTTGTATCATCAAATTAAACAACGCTTATGGTACACCCAACCACAATTTCAAAAATGCTCGTCCTGATCCTCCTTTTGGGCGGCTTTAGGCTTTCAAACACGGTTGCTCAAAATGTGATGGTGTATCCGGGAGATGCCACCAACAACGGGGTAGTCAACAATATTGATCTTTTGGCATTGGGTCTGGCCTATAATTTCAATGGTCCTAAGCGGGATACGATAGATGGAAGCAATATTGCTTTTGTCCCAAATGAAGCCGCCCTGTGGGATCTTCAGCTTCCAGGCGGGCTGAATAGCGCCTTTTCCGATTGTAATGGCAATGGAAGGATCAATTACGAAGATGCCTGGGCGATTTACACCAACTACGGGGAAAGGCGTGAAGACATCGTGGTAGAAGAAGATGAATTTGTAGTCGGCGAACCAGGGCTGGATCCGGTTTTAGGCTTTGACAAAAGCGGGGTCGCCAACCTTTTAATACCAAATCAATCTTTTGATTTACCTATTGTTTTGGGAACAGAGGATATACCCGCAGAAGATGTATACGGACTTGCATTTTCCGTGTTTACAAGTGCGCAGTTCCAGGCAGAAAAACATTTTGATTTTACCGAGGAGTCCTGGGCCAATGATGATGGGGATCGTATCTTTTTGTATAAAAACCTAACGACTCAACGTAGTGATATTGCCTGGACGCGTACCGATAGAAACCAACGGGATGGGCATGGTATCATTGGAGTAGCTGAATTTATCATCATTGTGGACGTGATTGACAAAACGGCCCCGATCCAAATCTGGACCGATTCAATCAGAATGATCGATAAATATGGCAATATCACGGCGCTTGCCGGTGACACCGTCACCTTTCAATGGCATCCAAGCGCTTTCCTGCCCACTTCCGGGGTGAACGATGCAGGGCAAATTCGCCGCTTATCGGTGCAGCCCAACCCGGCCAGCGACTGGCTTCATCTGT
Organism: Chitinophagales bacterium; assembly: GCA_038327555.1. Lineage (GTDB taxonomy): Bacteria > Bacteroidota > Bacteroidia > Chitinophagales > Saprospiraceae > M3007. The sequence goes on along the minus strand of JBBQLD010000324.1, from coordinate 99 downwards.
TCTCAGACGTGCCTATGCAATCCGCGCAATTGTTTAACCTCATGGGTCAATTGGTGCGCCAAATTCAGATTCCCCGAACCAAGATTGCGGATTTTCAGG
>JBBQLD010000323.1:0-5712 GCA_038327555.1 Chitinophagales bacterium | reverse complement strand
GTTATCACTCATGCTTATATCCAATGTACTGCCTTTACCTGTCAGATCTAGCGATGATTTGCCCGAAAGTGCGATCTCGAACTCGTTCGATACATCGATGTAGGCTTTTATTCGGCTCCCACCGCTGGCTGTAATACTGGCGCGGCTTTCGTCAAAGCCCCGGATCGTGATTTCGCCCGAGTTTTCGGCGTGTAAAGAGGTAAATGTGGGTGTATAGATGAAAATACGCACCGCTCCATTGGTTATTTTTCCGTTGGTCGTGAACGTGATTTTATCCCCGGTCTGAATTTTTTGGATTTTGTCCTTTTCGCCACCAGGCCCTTCAATTTCTACCCGAAAATCGTCGCCTTTGCGGATTTCGGTGGTAAAGTCACCTTCCAAAATGAAATTTTCATAATCGCGGTCGCTGCGGTAGCCTTTGTCACCCATATTCGGGCAATCTGCGCAAACCAACCCTCTAGTGCCCATGCGAAACACCTTTCCTGGACGACGTGAAATGTAATTTTTGTTGTTCTCGTCTGCATATTCATCCAGGTCTGCACCAGCATACTCATGGATTGCCTCATCGAACGTGATGCCTTTCCCAGTGGGTACCTCGATGTTGATTCTGACCCTTTGACCGCGCCATTTTTCTCCTTTTGCTACATTGTAAGCTGTGGGTATACGAAGTTTATTGCCCGAAAAAGTTGCCGCGTAGCCAACTCTGTCGGCATTTTCCTGCGCTCGGATGCTGGAAGCCCCTTGAGATTTAATGATTTGGGTGACATGGTATTGACCGTCACGACTTGGTATAACTCTGATTTCGAGCGGGCAACGCATTTCCAATCCATTGTCATCGATGCGCAACCCGTCTTCTTCAAAATTGAAATCGTTTTGATTGTGGTACCTCCCGCCCAATAAATCCGGTACTGCTTCTACCTGTAGAGTGTCGCTTTGGAGTGCCGACATATCAATAACCTTAGTCACTGAACCGGATTGGCTGTATTCCTTTATTCCAAAAGGAAGCATGGAAAACGCTGCAATGACGCTCAAGGTAAAGAGCGCGGTCAGTGTGCCATTTACCCAAGTAGGCGTACGGGTTTTGAACAATATTCTTGAAAAAAACAGCACGAGTGCGATGGCCGGGATACCCAGCAAAAAAAACAGGTTGATGATCCCAAACCAGGTCCAGCCGGACGAAAATGGGCTAAAATATTCCACATAAGGGGCCCCGATTAGGAGTGCAATAATACTTCCAATCCAGCCGGCACCCAGTCCGAGGAACAATGCAATACCGATAAGGATAGCAATTAGGGCTGCAAATTTGGCAATGAATCGGAGCACAAGCCCGAATGCCTGCCCTATGGCTGTCACTCCGGTACTCATAGCATTTTGAGCCCCTGAGCCGCCTTTTTTAGCTGCACTGGTTCCGAATTCATTTACTTTTTTGCCCAGGCGATCGAATCCTTCTTCCACTTCTCGGGCGATGTTATCCATATTTACGGCCTCGCCCCGCATTGCAAGGCGGTCAGCAGCAGACTTGGCAGGAGCTACAAGTATCCAGATAAGCACGTAAGCGGGCATCCAGAAACCAAAAGAGGCAAATGCCAGAAATACGAAAATCAGGCGCATCCACACGGGGTCTTGTATCCCAAAATAAGCGGATAAGCCAGAGCATACCCCGGCGACCACAGCATCCTCCTCATCGCGGAAAAGGCGTTTCCCAGCGTGTAGAGCAGTTTTTCCGCTCTTTTTACCACTGCTCCCGAAATTACCGCTTGCGCTGCTTGAGCTACTGTTGTCTTCACCGCCAAAATCCTCGGGTTTGCCCATCACAGCCACAGCCGCTTCGGCATCAGGCAGCATCACGATGCTCCGAGCGCCCATCCCCTGGCTGATGAGTTCGCCTAGCCGCGCTTCAATATCGCCTACGATTTCATCGCGGCCGTCACTTTCGCTAAACCGCCTGCGGATACTATCCAAGTAGCTCTCGAGATACTGGTGAGCATCATCGTCTATAGTGAGGGCATAACCGCCCAGATTGATATTAAGAATCTTGTTCATTGCGTATATTAGTTGTTGGTTATCGGTTTAGGTTCAATGTCCTTGGCTGATAAGTCCACGTTGATCCCTTCTTCCGTAGAGGCTTCTTCCTTTGCAGCGGATGAAATGACTATGTTTCGTGAATCAACAGGAGACAGCCCTTCGTTCTTCCGACTTTTTTTGGTTGTTTGGGGCTTCCCAACGGTTTGGGCCACAGACTGTACGAGTTGCTGCCAACTGTTGCTGAGGGCTTCCAAAAATTGTCGGCCCAAGTCAGTGATTTTGAAATACTTGCGTGGAGGTCCAGCATTGCTTTCGCGCCAGGAGTAGTCCAAAAGGCCGTCGTTTTTGAGTCTGGTGAGGAGTGGATACAGGGTACCTTCCACCACGATGAGGTCGTTGGTTTTGAGCCTCGCAATGATGTCGCTGGGATACACCTCGTCTTCCTCGATGATGCTCAGGATGCAAAGTTCAAGAACCCCCTTGCGCATTTGCGCTTTTGCATTTTCGATATCCATAATTTGTTACATTGTTCAGATGAATGTTGGCGCGAAAATTATTTCGCAGGCTTACTATTGATAACCAAGGAGTCCATGTCTCGAACGGTCTTGTCGTCTTTTTCAAATTGGTTTTTCTTACGAATCAGCTTCGGACTGAGGCTGATAATGTTAGGCGAAAGCAAGGGCTCAGCACCGTGAGGCTTTGTGGTTGGCACTTGTTCTGCTGCCACTAAACCCGTGAGCACCATGGCTATAAAGGTGAAGACGGAGAGGGCGATTTTGATTTTAGGTTGCATAGCTTAATTGATGTTGTTCTGTTTACCCGCCGTAGCTTTAGCGAAGGAGGGTGGAGTATTGGACTTTAGAATGATAGACATCGTCCAATCTCCGTTAGTAGGTGGTGCAAAGATAATGGTACGGGAAGGTTCTTTGCAATACATAGAACCTATTTTGGCCGGGTACTGTGTGAAAATATTTTTCAGTATTTTTTAAACTATTGATTATCAGTATTTTGTGGGAAAAAATATTTTTAATTTTTTTTACTATTTTTGAAATCTCCTTGAAATTACTAGACTCTTGGCTGAAAAGAGCGTGTAATTCTTAAAACTAAGCTGTGCCAAAACAAAATCGAAATCTAGCCATCGTGATATTCTCGTGATAATTCAGCCCAATATTTGCGGGCTTATCATTAACTGTTCATATTTGTGCCATGCATATCCTCATAGTCGAAGACGACCCTAACATTGCGGAATTGGTAGCCATCCATTTGCGTGATTTGCCTGCCGAGGTTACTATTCGAAATCAAGGTTGGCAAGGATTGGACGAAGCTATGAGTGGCCGTTATGATTTTCTCGTACTTGATTTGATGCTTCCTGGTTTAAGTGGTTTGGAAATTTGTCGTCAGTTGCGCCAGCGCAAACAATACATTCCGGTCTTGATGCTAACTGCCCGTTCGGAGGAGGCCGACAAAATTGCAGGCCTCGAAATCGGAGCGGATGATTACCTAACCAAGCCATTCAGCCCAGGCGAGTTATTGGCCAGAGTTAAGTCTGTTCTTCGCCGCACAAGGCGTGAAACCCAACTATTGGAACAAGAATTGAAGCGTATTGAACGCGGGGGGCTGTGCATGGATTTGGAACTTCGAACGGTACAAAATGGTGCACTTCGGATCGAGTTAACCGCTAAAGAATTTGAACTGCTTCAATTATTTATGCAGAATCCGGGCCGTCCATATACCAGAATAGAAATCTTGGACGAAATTTGGGGCGAACGATTCGAAGGCTTGGAGCACACGGTCAATTCACATATTAACCGCTTACGGGCTAAAATCGAGCATGATTTGACCCGACCCAATTTCATTCTGACCGCTTGGGGGGTAGGCTATAAATTTAATGATGAACTCTGATGACGCAGCCTGATACAGACGTGGAATATTCTTCTAAATCTCGGCTTCGGCATGTCATGACAACGGTGCTTGTGGCCTTCTTGCTCTTGATTGGTTATTTCCTGACGCATAGTTATTTCAAAAGCCTCGCCGAAGCCGAAAATGCTAGTCTGATGCGGTTAAATGGTATCGTTTATACCCTTGCAATGCAGATGGATGGCGATGCTCATAATCGATTAATGGCTAAATATCCGGCCATGGACGCCATCTCGGCGCCAAAACAAGATTCTGATTACCTGGTTATACATCAGGTTTTGAGGCGGAATGCTCAGGCAAATATGCTCAATACTGCCATCTATACGATTGTTTTGGACAGTAGCAACACCTGTTATTTTGGTGTAACCTCCGATGAGCAGCCCTATTTTCGGCATCCATATCATTCCGCTCCGGCATTGCTTATGGAAAAACACGCCGAGGGAGCTATGATACCGCGATACGAAGACGAATTTGGCACCTGGCTCTCTGCATTTGCTGCCGTAAGAAATAGCAAGGGAGAAATGGTCGCTTTGGTGCAGGCAGATCAAAAATTTGATGAATTCATGGCGCAGGCACGCGCAGATATTTTACAAAACTTACTGATCGGGGTACTGGTCGGGGCTCTCTTTTTGATACTGTTGGTTAGAATTCTGCAACCCATACTACGCAAAGAACGTATGAACAAAGAGGCCCTTTCAGCTGCCAACACGGAAAATAAACGCATTGCGGTTCAACTCCAGGAGAGTCTGGAGCAAGTAACTGCACTGGATAATTTTCGCCGGGAAATGATCGTAAACTTGTCGCATGACCTGCGTACACCTATGGCCAGCATTTTGGGGTATCTGGAAACGGTCATTTTGAAAAAAGCTCAGCTCTCCGATGCTGAACAGGAAAAATTCCTAAACGTTGCTTTGTCTGAATCCAACCGACTTAACCGCTTGGTTACTGACCTCTTCGATTTATCCAAACTAGAGTCTGGTCAAATACAAATCGACCCAGAACCCTTCAATATTGCAGAGCTCGCCCAGGATACGCTTCAAAAATACCAGTTGCAAGCTGAAGCCAAACACGTAAAATTACTCACCGATTTTTCTGAAAACCTGCCTTTGGTGCTGGCTGATTTGCGCTGGATTGACCGCGTGCTTCAAAACCTGATGGACAATGCACTTCGCTTTGTTTACGAAGGAGGCTTTGTGATGTTTACGGTATTCGAAAAGGATAATGTTTTAAATTTTAAGGTCTGCAATAGTGGCGACCCTATTCCTGAGGCGCACCTTGATCGTGTATTTGACCGCTATTTCAAATCCTCCAACCGAAAAAAAGACAGCACGGGCCTCGGGCTCACAGTGGTCAAAAAAATTGTTGAACTACATGGAGAGCGTGTATGGGCAGAATCTGACGATGCGGTTACAACCTTTCGGTTTACGTTGCCAATTTATCGGGCTGCTTAGATAAGGAACGCGGTTGGAATAAAGGTGCAATTTTGGCGGCCTTATTTTGTTCCCTAGGACTCGGGATTGCTCGTCGATTTTTTAGTCCCACTAAACGCCCTTCTCGAGTCTTGACAGAGACAAAATCGACACCCCAAAATTGCACCTTTATTCCAACCGCGTTCCTAAGCTTGATGGATGTGTGATACTTTCGTGATAATTGAGGTACACTTTTGTCGAAGATTTAAATTTTTCACCAAAACAAAAGTTGATTTAATTATGAAATTTAATGCACTTGTAATTGCCCTTTTCTCCATTTCATCGCTCGCTATGCTTAGTT
>JBBQLD010000322.1:0-5734 GCA_038327555.1 Chitinophagales bacterium | reverse complement strand
TCTATCCAACGGAACTTGATTTCTTCAGTCAATTCGCGCCATACAAAATCTAAAAAACGCGAATCCTGATAAATTTTGTAAGCACAAAGTGCGCCGAGAAGGAGCCTTGAACAGGCACTGCGCTGGTTTTCATCACTGGTTTTTACTTGGTCATATCCGGTCAAAATTTGTTTCTGAAAGATGTTTTCCGAAATGGTTCTTCGCAAATCTTCTTCGGTATACCGCGTTGATTCCTTTAACAATTCCCGCAATTCCGTCTGAGCATCATACCCTAATGCAAGACTTTCGGACAGTGTAACCAGTTGGCCTGTTGCATCAAATTGAAGCCAATCCAATAGACTTTCACCTACAATTTCCTGGATACAATGGTCTAGAAAATCTTGCCCAGATTTCTCAGGATAAGCCCGGTAGGCCGTACGCCAATTATGTAAACAAGCGATCATTTTTCGCCGGGCGTCTAAACCCTCCATGCGGCGGAAATCAGCGTACGAAAGCCCCTTTTTAACCTCCTCCCATTCTGCCTGGGTATCAGCCACAAATTGCAGGTATACGCTCTGTTTGATATTAGGCTGGACTTGAAGCCAACCCGCCTGGCCTGCATGGTCGTGCACAATTTTTTCCACAATGGCCCGGATGTTAAATCCATATTTCGCACAATCCGGGTGTGCTACGACTGCGCCTTGAGTGTCGAGGGCAAACCAGCGCAAGCTTGTACCCAGCCCAGTTGTCGGTGACACCAATAAGCCTGGCAACAGATATTCCAGCGCGAGTCGATAAAACGAGCTGCCTCTCCCACGCGCATCCAAATCGGTAAATATTTCTGCCCCAAGCAGGCAGGCATAAGTAAACCGGATTATAGACTCCCGAATATCCGTAAACGGGCGTCGACGTTTAGTGTCTTCGGCAATTTGGTTGGCTAAAGCTTGGCGTTTTGCCAAAAGGCTGAAATACAAGTCTTCACGAAGCAACCCACTGCTTTTTACGATTTTGTTTTCATGGGCGGCCTCTATATTTCGGAGCATTTCTTGAAGCTCGTGGATTTCACCCAACAAGTCAAAATGGCCATTGGGGACAAATTGAAATTGTCCTTTTACTACATCTACCCTTTCGATCCAATGGCATTTACCTCCACCACAGCACTCAATCACTGCTGCCTCCAAAAGTTCTTCGGAGGGATGAACCAAACGACACACTTTCAGGGTGTTATCAAGAATTACACGCAAAGGCCGGCGGTTATCTGGTACGGATTCGGCGTGTTTTCCGGTATGGCGAAGTGGATCGTTTGGAAGCGCATGGTAAAGGCGCAGGGCAGCATCAGAAACACCTTCCGAAGCAATTTCCAGGTTGTGAAGCGCCGTGCTGGAGCGGCATTTTCCCTCCCGTTCATAATCACGCAAGCGGCTGGCAAAAAGCAGCACGTATTGGAGCAGGCGGTCATTGCCCTGTACGGCATCTTCCATGGCGCGCGTCGCCGTTTCTTTCTGTAAAAACGTAATGAGCAGATATTCATACAATTGGGCAGATTGAGGATCCACTTTAGTGCGCACATGGTCGCAATAAGCATAGGCCTGAGCATTGTTTTTTACAGCCATTGCATCCTTTGCCAGTAGCAGACTCCTTCTGAAATCATTTTTTTGCTCAAAGGAGAGCAAGCCGATTTGCGCTAACGATTCTTGTTCTCTTGGACCAACAGGAAGATTCAGCGTTTCGGGGATATTTATATGGTCAACAGGCACAAAAAAGGGTGGCACAGTGCTGTCTTCCCGGCTATCTCCTACAAAGCGGTAGTAATCTCGAATAAATATCTGACGCCATTCTTGCACCAAATCCTCTTCCTTCAAACGTTCAATTAGGTTGAATAAATCAGCTTGAATTGGGGAGGCTTTCGCTTTGAGTTCAACGAGACTGATTTGAGAAAGGCGGGTTTTTTCGCGCAACTGTTTAAAATAATCCTCCACATCCAGCACGCCTCGTTTTACCTGTACATCCCGAATAAGGCGTTTCAACAAGGCCAACAACGGGGCATGGTTGATTCGATCTGTCTGTGCAAGCAAGCGCTCACGAAGGTCTTCAATACTGATGGGGAGCGAGATATTGCCGATGCCAATGTCGTTGCTTTTGGGTGCGGCTGCCAATATATGAATGGCCGTGTCGGTGGCGCGTAGCAATTGCCGATCCCGTGCAACACCTTCATCTTCAATAGTTTCAGCTGGCGGCAGTGCGGTCAAGTATGTTTGCAGGGTACTTGGAATAGCCGTGCTACGGGCCAGTAAGGTTAAAATTTGAAGGCTAGGATAAGTACGCTGCGTTGCTAAGGCCTGTGCAGCCTCCCAACGGGTATCTGGAGTGTCTTCATAGTGCATGGAAAGCACGGCGACAAAGAGATCTGTTTTTTCCAAAAACGCGGCAGCCTCCGAGCGAAACGCTTCAGTGGGCACGGCAGTTTTGTTCCAAAAAACGGTGGGCCGTGGCTGTAAAGCCAAGGTGAGTTGGCGTTGTAAATCAGCTGCGGTGCGAGCATCAGCAGCATTGAAGGAGAGGTAGATGTGGGCCGGGGTGGTCATTGTTGGGTGCAAAAATTCAAAATCCTCACCATATTTTAGCAAGGATTTTACAATCTATTACTTCCATCGCATCTGCAACACCCCCAACATAGCCTCCTGAATAATATTCAAAGACATTTTAGACTGCCCTTTTTCACGGTCTTTGAACGTAATGGGCACGTCTTTCACCTTAAAACCCAGTCGATAAGCGGTGTATTTCATCTCTATCTGGAAAGCATAGCCGATGAATTTAATTTTACTCAAATCCATAGCTTCCAGCACTTCTCGGCGGTAACAGATAAAACCTGCAGTCGGATCAGCCACTGGCATCCAAAGGATAAGGCTGGTGTAAATAGACGCCCCGCGTGAAAGGATGATGCGATCTAGTGGCCAGTTGACCACATGTCCACCACGACAATATCGCGAACCTACAGCCACATCAGCACCTTCATCACGACATTTAGCGAGCAGCCTGGGAAGGTCGGCAGGGTTGTGCGAGAAGTCGGCGTCCATTTCAAAAAAGTATGCATAGTCGCGCTCCAGCCCCCAACGGAAGCCTGCGATATAGGCCGTTCCTAGACCGAGTTTGCCACTGCGCTCTAGCAAGTGAAGCCGCTCTGCAAACTCGGTGGCTTGCAAGTCACGAACGATTTGTCCTGTACCATCGGGCGATCCATCGTCCACGATAAGTACATGAAAATCATCTGATTGAGCCAGTGCGGCCCGCACAATGGCTTCTACATTTTCTTTTTCGTTGTAGGTCGGAATGATAACGATTGAACCAGCCAAAATGGAGTGTTGAGCGTTGACAAATGAATGTTAAACTTGTATTCCGAAAGTGTATTACCCCTTCTGGAAAAAGCCGGTGTCAAAATTATGTTGAAACACAAATGCTAGAACGAAGCTCAGTACCGAAATGATGATTCCGTACATGAAAATATTATAGCAGTAACTCAAATATCGGAATTTCTTGGCGAGTACAATACCCAAATAATATAGGTCACGACTCATCGAACTGTACAGAAAATCAGGATCCGTGAGCATTTCATTAATCCCCCATTGAAAATCGTCGAGGGCCATATTATAAAAATTGCCAAAAAATAGCAAGTTTGCTTTGCGCTGTTTTATCGCTTCACGAGTCACTTTGCCTTCGGTCACTTTAGGGCGGGTAGACAGTGTAGCAAAAACCATTGAAAGAAGACAGGTAAGGAGCAAAAGAATGGTTGGTATGGCTAATTCCTTGTTGGCTTGCAATTTAGGCAACAAGGTAGAAGCCAAAATAGAGATAACAATGGCGTTGAGCGAGATCATCTGGTTGGCCTTGCTGTCTGCCAAAGAACTTAAATTGGTGTGGGTACGGTAGGTGGTTCTATACATCGTTTCTACCCCACGCCCCATGCGAGCGGATTTTATATCGCTTTCACTATCTTTTAATGCCTTTTTTAAGTCGCCCGTTTTTTCTTTTTCTTCAAGTAGCCCTATCTCGTCTAACGTTGGGGCAAGTTCGGGGCTAAGCCGTCGTTTTTGTTTGAGTAGTTGCTGGATGTGCTTTGCCTTGCGCTTGTTGAAAAGTTCTTGCGCGACGACCGTGTGATATTCATGTTTAAGCATGAAGTTGAGCTCAAAATCTACCCAATCTTGATCGCTCATCACGTTTTTGCGGGTTAGAACAAGTTCTTGGCGAAGGCGACTAGTTCGATCCCAATAAATATCCATACCCAAGTGGCTCAGGTCGGCATCACCAATAATTTGGCCAAGCACGGTGTCAGGCTTTTGCGGCACTTTGGTTGACCGGATACAGGACAAGACCTGGCTAAGCAGCTCAGCAGGGATTTTATCGGCTAAAAACTGGGTAGCATTGGCACAACTACGTTCTTCGTGCTCGGCAGGTCCCATGGAGTAACCGGTATCGTGAAACCAGGTTGCTACCATCAAAACAAGCATATCCTGTGATCCAAGGCGGAAACCTTCACCTATCGTCTTAGTCGCTGCCACCGTTTGAATGGTGTGCCCTAAGTCGTGAAAAACGTATTCGGGGGAGATATTTTGCGCAAAAAACTCGACAATATGCGCTTCAACCTCATTCAGTATTTGCTCTGGTGGCATCATGTATTGTAATTGTAGAAGGCAAAGGTAGAATAATGTGATTATCAGTGGAATGGGATAATTCATTCTTGGACAGAATTGATTCCTTTTGTACTACTCTGCCGCTGGAACTTTGGAGAAATCTATGCTCGAATGTTAGCAACCTGTGGAAAGAAGGGGGATAACTTATCGAGCAATTGTTCCACGCAGCGTTTCACGCCCGACTACCTTTGCCGACGTTGCACCACGAGGCGCAGCACCAAACGCTTGAATATCATGCTAAAAGACATGGGCAAAGTAATCACCATTGCCAACCAAAAAGGCGGTGTAGGCAAAACCACCACCGCAATCAATCTTGCTGCTTCACTCGCCATTCTGGAGAAAAGAGTACTGCTCATTGATGCCGATCCACAAGCAAATGCCTCTTCTGGCGTTGGCCTGGCGGATACTAATGAGTTTGTTAGTCTTTATGACTGCCTGGTGCATGGTACGGATCCGCGTGAGGCAATCATACAAACAGATACCCCCAATCTATTTCTCCTCCCTTCAAATATTGATCTTGTCGGTGCCGAAATTGAATTGGTGAACATACCCAATCGGGAGTACGTACTACGCGGGGTGGTCGGCGAACTCAGAAATGATTTTGACTACATCTTCATTGACTGCCTGCCTTCGCTCGGCTTGATTACGGTCAATGCCTTGGTCGCAGCCGATACAGTACTCATCCCGGTACAATGCGAGATGTTCTCTTTTGAAGGATTGGCAAAACTAAAAAACACCATTGACCTAATCCGTCAAGGTTTTAACCCTAATTTACAAGTAGAAGGCCTACTCATTTCGATGTACGATGGTCGCCTTCGACTCGCCAATGCTATTGTGGAAGAAGTGCGCAACAGTGCTACCGACTATGTTTTTGAGACGATCATCCACCGCAATAGCCGCGTGGCAGAAGCGCCTATGGCACATACTCCAGTAGCACTTTACGACGTGACGAGTAAAGGAGCTGTCAACTTTTTCAACCTTGCTGAAGAGTTTCTTAGGAGGAATTAATCTGCCAGGGGAGTTTTTTTCTTGGGTTGGGGTCTGCTACGCGTTTGGCTTCGCCA
>JBBQLD010000321.1:0-5760 GCA_038327555.1 Chitinophagales bacterium | reverse complement strand
CGCCGTGGTAAATAAACACATTGATTTGTTCAAGGGTCAGCCTTTACTTAAAATGAAAAAGAGCATTGAAAACTAATGATGAACAGTACTGTCGAAATCCACCATAAACAACTGGCAGCTTGAAATTGCCCTGCTCAATTTTTGACTGGTGTGATGTTGCAATTTGCATCCACCGAAAATTTCCTGCACTCATTTGCTGGGATAAATACTGGGCCGGTTTGATTGCCGCCTGCAGTCAAATTAATTGAAGTCATGATGCTTCCCGTTACCGAAAAAGTGACTGGAGGGGTTACCACAAAGCTTACCGGAGTGCCGGCAGCAAAAAATTCTACTCCGGTTGCAGGCGTACCCAGTGGGCAGTTGAGACAGCTTGTTATATTCGTGTTGGTGCCGCAAAACGTGAGGTCAGCTACATTGACTGGAGGAATGTTCGTGACTATGCAAGTACCACCTGGGCCACCTGGGCCACCTGGGCCACCTGGGCCACTTGGGCCACCGCGATTGGCAGAAACCTGGTTCGCATTCACGGAACCCAGTTCTTCATTCAAATCAGGTTTAGCGCAGTAGGTGAAAATAACGGCGATGGCCAGGATACAGTTGGTGAAAATCAATTTTTTCATTGTTGTGAAAATTTAAAAAGTGAAAAGGAAAGATTGAATCAGGAGCTTTGAATCGCTGGCGAATCGTAACTCTGGGAGTAAAGGTGTGCCCCTCCCTACCCGGCATACAAGGACAGTTTCAGCAGTTCATGCCGGACAGAAAAGAGGGAATGCGTGTGTGCTAAGCAGGCCAGCAAAAAGAAAAAGCCTGCTTTTTTGCGCTAAAATGGCTAAAAAGCAGGCTAAAAATTCGGACATAAAATTTGGAGTGTTCTGAAATTGCCACGAAGGCGGGCAAATGTTTATCCTAATGCATGCGCTTTTTCGAGGAGCCATGCGCGATCAGCGATGAGCTTTTTCTCCTCGATGCGCTTGATCAAACGGGCAGAGCGGGCTTTATCTTTGGGCAGAGATTGGGCGAGTTGGAGCAGGATATTTAAGAAGTTGACATCCATTTCTCTGAGATTTGGAGCAATGGTTTTAGGGGCGGTGCGTTCGATGAACTTTCTGAAAGCGTCGATTTTGTAGAGTAAAAGGTCGGATTGGGTCTCGTAATATATTTTGAGTTCTAGAATCCTAACCAGGTGGTGGTAATGCACATTTGAAGGGGCATCCGGTAACCAATCGAGTGCCTTCTCAAAACTACCTTTCGCAAATAAAATGTAAGCAACATTAAACTTATAATAATAAAGGTCTTCATCACCACCGATAATTAAATCTTTATATTCCTCTGTAAAATTAGCAGCCCACTCATAATCATTTACTCGAATTGCAACTTGAACTAGATTCATATACACATTGGGGGACATTCTGCCATTTATTGAAAAATATCCTCGTTCTAAATTATTCTTATGCAATAAATGGAGTATTAGAATAAGGCTCGTATTTCCACTATTGATTAGAAGCGTACAAGCGCTTCTCAGATAAGCGTATAGTTCTTTTTTTGTTTCAAATGAAAGCTGATCTTCTTTTGAGTTAAGAATTTTCAATAACTGCTCAAAGTCAAGCATTGATGGAATTTCCTTCTTAAAAACCGCATAGAAATGCTGAGAAATTTCAATCAGCGAACTCTTATTGATATAAAAATCTAAATCATATTGAGAAAAGTCAAGGTCTGGCAATTGGGTGCCTTTTTGCTGGAGCAAATAGCGGTTTGCCAATTCATTTCGATATAAATAAAAATACTGATTCAGATAATATGCTAGTTGAGGAATTTTCAGATCACCTTTAATTTGATTATGTGTGAGTTCCCAAATATGCTCCTCTTCTGCAATTCTCATTTCTATATGAAACCGATTAAAAGATTCACCAATTTCTAGTACTTTGTTTCCTTTAAGTTTTGAAACAACTTGTAAGGATCTATCCGCTAAACCTTTTTCTCGTAACCATGCAGCCCAATCAAGTTGCTGAGCTACCTCGTTCCTCTCATTAAAATACCGTTTGCTAAGAATATAATTTCGGAGAAGCTTGTTCAACTCTGCCATAAGCTTCTCCAATTTTCCTGGAACCATATTCTGCCCTGCAAAGACCTGTGGGTAAACTGTTTCTTTACTAATTTGAGTTTCCAGAAAATCTGGCGCGGCATCAAGAACTATTTGGTAAAGTCTTTTTAACTCCAATGCATTACCACTTCGGGTGTTGAATGAGGACGCTAGAAAAACAACTATTTCTTGTCTTTCAGAAGGCTATAAAGCCTTGATAACCTCTAATAGATAGGTATTTGTCATAACACTTGTTCAGAATGAGTCGGCAAAAGTGTCCCAATTTTTTTAAATTAGCTCCAGTATTTTTGCCCAAGTTTTCACGTAATAAACACATTTTGTTCATGAAATTCAAAACTTTTCTCTTTTTCGCCTTTCTTTTGGTGTCCAATTCTTTAGTGGCCAACAACACATCTTTATTGGAATTCCGTCCAATTTCTGCCACCCTCGATTGCGGTGCTTGTGATTTACTTCCGCCAGGTAATTTTCAAGCCATCGAGATTGGAACTAATTGGGTAAAATATGGCTGGAGTCCTTCAAATGCCCAATCCCAGCACAGAGTCAGAACATTTCGAGCAATTGATGGATTTCTGCTTAACACCACCGATGTGGGGCCAGGTAATATGGAGGTGACAATACAAGACCTTCCTTCAGAAGTGGAGTGCTATGGTGAAATCACTACTATTTGTTCTAATGGTGATGAAGGAAAATCTGCAAGGTCTCTAAACTTCATTGTTTTAATCTTAGATTTAATTGTATCGGGCTACAACCCACAGTTCAATATAGCCACTTGCCCACTTTTTGGGCCAGGATCCTGCGAATTTTCTAATACCGGAATCACAGCATTCAATGTGGTAAAAAACGGTACTGGATTTTCAAGAATATTTGGTATAGAGCGGGACTTTTTTGCACCCCCTACTTACCATGCCCACTTAAAAGATCCTAATGGCACCGAAAAATTTAGGTTTATTTGTCCCGCTGGAGGCGCGAACCCTCCCTGTCAAGGCCCTACCCAACTGGAAATTTGGTTTCATCCCACAGAAGGTTCTCCAATTAGGATCGCAAAATTTACAGCGTCATCAACAAATACAGCAAGTAACCTAACTTTTATAGAATTAATATCGGGATACCAAGTTTATCAGCTTCTTTATAAACCAGGTCGCCCATCACTTCCCTCTAATGGGTCTATCCAAGAGCGCGACCAATACTTGGACATCCTTGATTTCCCCCTAGCTACTGCCTCTCCCAACCCTTTCTCAGAAGCCCTTGATGTAAAACTACCTACTCCCTCAACAGAGCAGGTCAGCCTTTCCCTATACAACCTGAGCGGCCAAAAAGTGATCGGCCAAGAGTTCGCAGGTGGCCAGGAGCAATATACCCTCCCCACCGAACATCTCTCCCCCGGCTTCTACTTCCTCCGCATCGAAGCTGACGGCGAAGTGCAGACCCTGAAAGTCATTAAATCTGAGTAAGAACCATCCGTAAATACGCTTCCAAGCCACGGCTCCCGGTTTCTGGGGTCGTGGTTTTTTTATCGCCTAAGCTGAGGCCCGCCTCAAATAAGAAATTGTTGCCTTTAACTGCTTTACCAAAAACGATAATTATTCTCTCCTATCCGCATTCGGAATAACATGCTTCGCTAAAATGCGCTTCCCATTCCGCTTACTTTCATCACTTTTTTTTACCGCCCAAAGTGAATCACTGGCTTTTCGGGCGGCAGATTTTAAATCTATAATGGGTTTAAAATAATCCTTTTCAAGTTCAAAATTGTAGAACAGCGCCTCCAAGGCGGGTATTTTTGAGGGTTCGTGGATCAAATGGTTGGGAAGATTTTGTAATTCCGGCACCCATTTTCTAATGAAAATACCCTCAGGATCGTGCTTTTCGGAATTGTGAATGGGGTTGTAAATCCGAATCGTATTCACCCCCGTTACGCCCGCTTGCATTTGAAATTGGCTGAAATGAATGCCCGGCTCGTAATCCAAAAACATTTGCGCCAAATGACCCACGCCCGCTTGCCACGGCTGCCAAAGCGAGTGGGTGAGAACCGAGACCACCATGGCCCGCATCCGAAAATTCAAGTACCCCGTCGCTTTTACGCAGCGCATGCAAGCATCAATGATGGGAAAACCCGTTTCGCCGTCTTTCCATGCTTGCAAAATGGCTTCATCTGTTTCGGAACGCAAGTGGTCGTAGGCCGCGTTGACATTTTGAAACTCCATCTCGACTTCGCTTTCAAATTTTTGCATGAAATGGTCGCGCCAGCGCAGCCGATGCAAGAATTGTTCCAGATTGCGCTGGCCTATTTTGCATGGAATAGACTTGGCGTATTGAAAGACTTGCCGACTCGACAAACAACCCCACGCCAAATAAGGCGAAATACGCCCACAGTGAAACCGTGCCGCTTCGGGTTTTGAAATGCTTTTCATATACGCTTTGCCCCGATTTTCAAGAAAAGATTTGAGGTATTTCCAAGCGGGCGTTTCACCGCCGGGTTGAAAATCGGGATGGCGATCGGTCATTTCAGCCGGCAGCGGCGCACCCCGCAGCAGGGCATCAAGGGACGGTGGAATAGAGGGCTTGGGTGATGTTAACTTTGTTAAATCAGGATTTTGTATGGACTTTTTGGCAATATCATACCAATCTGCCTCCCACGTTTTTCGGTTTTTTAAACCCCGATAGATACCGCTCGTCTGACTTTCTTGCCAGGTGATTTGGTGTTTTTTAAAGCGTTTTTTTAACCGTTTATCCCTCGCGTAAGTAACATTGGTGCCTATTTCTTCATACGAAAAAACGGTATGGATGGTGTAATTTTCAATCAGCGTTTCAAAGATAAAATCGGATTCATTGTGACAAATCAATACGGCTAAACTATTGATTTTTAAACGATTATTCAGGTCCAAAAGGCTTTCGTACACAAAACGTCCGTGCCGAATATCGCTGTCATAATGCTGCATCAAGGAGGGCTCAAAAATATACAGTAGGAGCGTGGCTACTCCCTCCGCATTTGACGCATTTTTCAAGGGTTCATGGTCGTGCAGCCGCAAATCTCTTTTAAACCAAACGATATTTAATGCTTCTTTCATCCATATTGATTATGAAACTATTTTGTCAACATTTCCGCCACAACACGCCCCGTTTTCATGGCAGCATTTAAAGAAGGATAAGCGGTATAATCTCCACAACGATACATAAAATCATTGATTTTCAAGGAATTATATAGAGGCGTTGGTTCAAAATATTGTGGCAAGGCTTCGGGTATGCGATAGGTGCGAAGGTGTTGCCAAGCGTATTTTCCGCCAAACCATTGGAGGAGTTCTTTTTGTACTTTCTCAATTAAGTCTTTTTCGGTGTACGGATTTTCACCCACGAGACTCACCGAAATCAAGGTCTTTCCCGAGGGCGCGTACGAAGGCGCAAACGCTGACAAGACGACCAAGTGGTCAATCAACTCCCCTTTATTGGCATTGATAATCAAGTAAGGTTTTTCAAAAAGATGGAATGGAATGTCGCAGGTAAAATAAAGGCAGTCCGTGGCGTTGAATGGCGTATTTCGGGTTTCTCCCAATAAATGAGCCGTTGCGTTGGCATCGGTGGCCAACACGATTTTATGGGCGGTTATGGTTTCCCCGTTTTCAAGGTGGATCGTTTTGCCCACTATTTTTTTGACGGGTGTATTC
>JBBQLD010000320.1:0-5781 GCA_038327555.1 Chitinophagales bacterium | reverse complement strand
CTGGGATAGCATCAGCCAGAATTTCGGTCACTGGGCGACCAGATTGGTAAGATTCTCTCAGGTATGGGAATTTTAGTACCAAGGCATTGCCATCACTTAAATTTATCAGCGTTTTGGGCTGATACTTCCGCTGATTTTCAGGGCTTTGCGCTAATACAGAAAGGGGGGATAGATCTGCCAGATATTTCCCCAATTGCACAAATAAAGGCTGGTCAAGTCCAAGTTCTGCGGTTTTGGCTTTCACGGTACTAACATCGCTTCGTTGCCCGAAGGTGAGTTGAGCAGGGTCTACTGGCGCGAGAAAGATAATCCCGGTAATGGTTGCCACTACCAATATCATAACCAAAACACCATAGGCCAACCGACGGAGAATATACATGGGTGCGTGCAGACTATTGGTTATTTAGACTTTGGACTTAGGCTGTAAAAACGAATAAAAAGAGTCATTGCTCTTCTTGCGGAAGAAATTTTCGCACCAATCCCCACACGATCCCACTCAAAAACAGCCCTAAAAACGCTCCGGCCAACACATCTATCAAAAAATGTTGGACTAAAAAAACCCTTGATACCCCAACAAGGATGGCCATTAGCGCAAATGCCAGGCCCCAGCGTTCATACCTACGGCCTGCCATAAGCGTAAGCAAACTATACAGCGCAAATGCCGCCATAGTATGGCCGGATGGGAAACTCGTTTGACCACGATTAAGATCCGTGCTCGGAACGAGAACAATATTAGCCAGGGATGCTTTTTTTTCAAAGTATGTGATCGGACGATCAACGCCAATGACATCTTTAATAAAATACCCTACTGGAATTGCCAGTAACCCTACGAATGCAATAACAATCGCATATTTGGGTTTCCAAAACAAGACAACTAGCCCGAAAAAAAGGTAGGCCCAAATCTCCCCACATTGCGTAAAAAACCGAAAGATTGAATTGAATGGTTCGTACCGCAAGCCATTGAAAAACAAGAGTTCATGACTATAAGGAACAATCACTGCTAGTACCCCACAAAACCCGAAGAACATTGCAATAGGGACAAAAAACCAATTGTACTCCCAAATATATTTCATGTTGTATTCAAAGCGTTTTTCTGTTTTTTGGCAAGCCGGAGTCTGAAGAGGAATCTTTCCAGTCCTTCTAAACTAAATAACTGAGAGTCATTCATGGCCTTACGTGTAACATAGATTCCAAAAATGGCAAGTATCGCACATGGCATCATGGCAGCCCAAAAGGGCGTCATAATGTATGCCTCAGCTAGCTTTCGGCAGAGGATAGCTAAAAATACAAATGTGACAAAAAAGATGATAGATACCAGGATTGGATAACCGAAACCACCTTTTCGGATGATGGCCCCCATAGGTGCCCCGATAAAAAGAAAAACAAAGCAAATCAGGGCAAAGCTGTACTTATTGTAAAGTTCATAGCCCGTTTTTACCCAATCTAGTCGCTTGGCTTCTACTGTTTTTCTGCCACTTTCGACCCAGTTTTGATTCAGTCCGTTTTGGATTTTGGCTTCTTTCATCAAGGAACTGCGGTCTCTTAGACGAAAGGTTTCCAGCAAGGAAGTGAATTGATTTAAGGGTTTATTGATTTCCTGAACTGGGATAAAGGCCCCTGAAATACTCCCTTTTTGTGGGTTAGATTGGCCTCCAATTGGCAAGATTTTTTTTTCAAGGGCATCACGTTTGCGCTGTCTTGAAGTACTGCTTGCTGATTTAGGTGCGCTTGTTATGACCTCTGCACTAACTGTAGGTTTTACAGGTGGAACGGGTTTATGTTTAAGGGTAAGGAGCATATTGTTGACGACAACTTGGCTCGATTCTCCAATTTTAAATTCTAATGAATCCACATTTTGGCGCAATTGAGTCATGCTCAACATGGTACGCTGTGAGCTGAAGCGGTCTTCGTCAGTGCGTACCATTTCAAATTCTCGCATGTCCCAAATCTTAGACCATGACTTGAAATTGGTTCGGATAAATGGAAATCTTCTTTTTGTTGTACCAGGCCCTTGGTTTCCCGGCTCCTGGTATTGTGTACCATTAAAAAGATTCATCACAAAAAACCGCTTGTCGGCAGTGGTGTACATTTGCCCACTATCTGCTAAGATCTGGCTGAATTTCACCTGGCCCATATTGGTTTGATCTTCGATCATAACGTCCCCGAGGGTCTCGCCGTCAGGATCTTTGTCGCCGATTCGAATGACAAATTGCCGAAAGTCTTCGTTGAAAACCCCTTCATCAATTGCCAAAGCAGGCTTTTGTTTACGAATGTCAAAAAGACGGCTCTTGAATTTCAGGTTGGCAATCGGGATCAAAAAGTCAGAACAGACGTAAGAAAAAATAGAAACAGAGGCTGCCAGAAGAATCAACATACGCATCACTCGAATCAAGGGGATTCCCGCGCTTTTCATACTGGAAAGTTCATACCGTTCTGCCAGTCCGCCCATCACCATTACGGAGGCAATGAGCACGGCAATCGGCAAAGCCATTGGAAATACCGACACCGACATGTACCCGACCAATTCAAGCATAATGAAAACGCTCACCCCTTTACCGGCGATCTCATCAATGTAGAGCCACATGATTTGAATTACTAGTACGAACACAGCAATGAAAAACGCCACTGCAAATGGGCCGAGCGAACTATTGAGCAGAAGTTTATCTAGTTTCTTCATTTTTACCCGCCGAAGCCTCGGCGTGGGTGGAATATTTGGCAAGTTGTTGATTGGATACCCGAATAAACAAATAAACAAACAGCCACATAAACCTTAAAAATCAAATTTAGCCTCAAACGCTTTCAAGTCCCGAATCGCGGCCAAAGGATCTTTCGCACCAAAAACACTATTGCCGGCCACCAATACATCCGCTCCAGCCTGAAGCAGGCTTTCAGCGTTATGCAGTCCCACTCCACCATCAATTTCAATAAGTGCTTGGGAATTGGAAGCGAATATCATTTCCTTCAGTTTCCGGGTTTTGAGCAAACTTTGATAAATAAATTTTTGTCCACCAAATCCAGGATTCACCGACATAATACACACCAAGTCAAGCTCTTCGATAATATCTTCCAAGACCGAAACAGGGGTGTGCGGATTGAGGGCTACCCCAGCTTTAGCCCCTGATTCTTTGATTTGATGAATCGTTCGGTGCAAATGTGGACAAGCCTCCACATGAACGGTGATCACCTCTGCCCCTGCTTTTCGGAACTGCTCAATATACTTTTCTGGCTCTAAAATCATCAGATGGACATCGAGTGGTTTCTTGGCCAATCGACCAATCGCCTCAACGATGAACATTCCAAACGTAATATTCGGCACAAATCGGCCATCCATTACATCTAGGTGAAACCAGTCGGCTTCTGAGTCATTCACCATTTGTATTTGTTCCGGGAGCCGCGCAAAATCGGCTGCAAGCACTGAAGGTGCTATAAGATGTTTTTTCATTTTTTATGAATTTGGACTCTGGAGTCTAGACCTTAGACTTTGAGCTTTGGGCACTCAAAGTCTAAGGTCTAGAATCTAAAGTCCAGCAATCAAAGCTTATCGAACTGTCACCACTTGATCTGCCCGCAGCAAAGGTAGCCGCTTGAGTCGCAAGAAAAGTTGTACAGTGGCTAGTACATCTTTTTCGCAGTAGGTAGCAATACGGTCAAGATCGCGTTCTTCCCAATAAACCTGGCCTACATCTGCACCACTGATATCATCCTTGGGCGATGGAATATCAAATACGGCACAAAGCAATCGAAGCGAGGTGTAGTGTTTGATGTCGCCGAATTTCCACATTTCCAGGGTATCGAGCAGGTGCTTGGTCTCCCAGGGTTTTTTCCCGGCGATATCTAACATTTTTGGCAACGGCAACTGGTTGATTAGTGACCGGCGACAAATATAGGGTACATCGAACTCCTTTATGTTATGGCCACAAATGGCAAATTTTTCGGGGCTATTAAAATGTTTACCCAACAAATCGACAAAATCCTCAATTACCGTTGCTTCAAGATGATTTGAAAATGATTTTAGCCTCAAAATCGGTTCTTGGCTATCTTGCTGCCGAGTTAGGAAGCCAACTGAAATGCAAATAATCTTTCCGTACTCAGAATAAATGCCTGCTCGGGTTTTGAACAGCTCCTCCAATTCATCCTGTTCAATTTCCTCTTCCGGCCTTTTGAGCAAAGTGCGACACTTTGAGCGCCAGAGTTCTTGCATTTCATCGCTCAAATCATCGAACTCCTGCACACAGGGGGCCGTCTCAATATCGAGGAATAGAATATTGTAAACGTCATAAACGTCAAAAGCGGACATAGCACTATAATTTTTGACCCGGAAAAACCCGGTGCCCCAAAGGTAGGGTATCCCCCGAATTTTGAGATAAGTGGATTTAAAAGTGTAAATGTTTTTTAACACTTTTTTGAAATATTGTGCTTGATAATCAGAAAGTTAGTTCGTTTTTTTTAACTAAAACTAAAATAACTGCCTGTTTCAGGGACAATAAAGAATCCGAGCAGCGGTTTATACTACATCTTTTTCAAGCAATAGCCGTTTCATTGACGGTATAACAATTACCAACTTTTTCACAGAGAACGGTAGCATATGATTCGATTCTGACATCACTCATTCATTCGCAAACCATTCACTTTTTCCAATTTTTATGAGCACTCCCACCAATTTCAATCAACCCGCAACACCAAACTATGGCGCACCAGAAGGTGGCAACAGCCAAAAACGCGTCACTACTATTATGGGCGTCGCGATTGCAGCCCTCTTAGGTCTTTGCGTTTTCCTATTAGTCAGCAAACTAAACACTGGCAAACAGCTGGATGCGACAACCATGGAGCTGACCCAACAAAAAGAAGCGTTCACCGAACTGGATGCCAAGTACAATGAGGCGGTAACCCAACTCGAGCAGCAAAAAGGCATCAATGCTGAACTGGATGCAAAAATCAACCAGCAATTGGCTGATCTTGAGGCTAGCAAAAATCAAATATCAGGCCTTATCCGTAGCAACAAAGACTACAAAAGCGGTATGGCTAGCCTGCAGCGTCAAAAAGATCAATTCCTCGCGGAAATTGATGATTTGAAAAAGCAAAACGGTATTCTTACGGAGAACAATACACAATTGACTGGTCAAAATCAGCAACTTACTACCTCGCTGAACGAAACCCAGAGCAAATTGCAAGAGGAAGGATCTGCAAAAGCAGCCTTGATTTCTGAGAAAACCGCCATCGAAACTGAGCGCAATCAACTCAGCAAGAAAGTTGACGTGGC
The DNA here is from genome assembly GCA_038327555.1 of Chitinophagales bacterium. Taxonomy (GTDB): domain Bacteria; phylum Bacteroidota; class Bacteroidia; order Chitinophagales; family Saprospiraceae; genus M3007. Next base: position 521 of record JBBQLD010000320.1, on the reverse strand, counting down.
TTCTGCTATCCGTGTGAAAAACGTTGAAGTAAAGGCTAAAGACGTTCGTGGCAATGGCAAGGAACGCACCAAGTCTAAAGCTAAAAAAGTAGACAAATTGAGCATCTGCTTCATGACCGAAGCCAATGAAGTAACTGCCGCTGGCGAAGAAACGTTCTACATCCGTGTAGTAGATCCAACCGGGGCACCGCTCGCAATCGAAAGCCTTGGCTCTGGCGTAGGTCAGAATAAGCGTGATGAAAGCGAATTCCGCTACACGACTACCGCTACTTGCAATTACACCAATGGCGAAACACAAGTTTGCGGCGCATGGCAGCCAGGTCAAAACTTTGTGAAGGGAAAATACCAGGTTGAAATTTTTAACAAAGGCTACTTGGTTGGTACTGGAAACTTCAATCTGAAGTAATTTCAGCCCATATTATAGGAAAAAAAGCTACTGGCGGGGGGGGGGGCGGTTTTTGGGGGGCCCCGGGTTTTTTTTTTTTAAAAAAAAAAAAATAAATAAAAAAAAAAAATTGAGA
>JBBQLD010000319.1:0-5834 GCA_038327555.1 Chitinophagales bacterium | reverse complement strand
GGTGAAAAATGGTAAAAGGATACTCAATAGCGCCTGGGTTGTGTAGATGTCTATGCTTCGCTGCGACATGACAAATCGCGGGTGAAAAATAGTAAAAGGATACTCAATAGCGCTTGGGTTGTGTAGATGTCTACGCTACGCTGCGACAGGACAAATCGCGGGTGAAAAATGGTAAAAGAGTAACTGGTTAGCATGCTCATCCTTTTGCGATTTGCTAGGGTCGCCTAGCCCAACGGCAAATCAAACCAGGCGTCAACTGGAGTACCAGGCGGCGTGTGAAATGGCCTTAGAAAAATCTCCATTTTGACACCCCGGAGGCGGAAGAAGCAAAAAACTGTTTGAGCCTCACGAATCAGGGGGGCCAAAGGCCCGAACCAATTCCGAGGCGAGTTTTTTTTGCGCCGCCGGAGGGGAGTCAAAATGGTTAGATTTTTCGACAGCCAAGCCTTTTTTGGTTACTTTTTTGGGCTCAAAAAAGTGACAAAACCCCTGCCAAAGAACCAGTTTTGCCCATAAATACTTCTTTCTGCACCAATGATTCGTGGGGCTAACCAGTTACCTTCTTCCATTTTTAAAACGCTTATTTAGGCAAAGAAACATTCCTGAATTGTGTACTTTTCTGCCAAATAGCATCTATCCGCTCAGACGATATGCATACTTTTGACAGGATTTACAGAATAACCAAGATTATACCGCTATTATATCCTGTCCATCCTGTAAATCCTGTCAAAAAATAGCCTCGGCTAATATTCATACAACCTTCTGAACTCCTGTACATACCCTAGATTTTAAAATCAACAAGGATTGTCAAAGTCAATCACCCACAATTATCTAAAATGCAATTTCACCAAAAATCGCCCCTAGCCCTTAGCCTCATACTGATCGCCTTTTTGGCCTGTAAATCATTCGGCAAAAAGGAGCAACCCAACACCGTCAGTAACAAAAACAAACCAAACACAGAAATGCCCATTCCTCCGCTGCCCACTGCTATGGGCGACTATCCCGACGACTGGAAAATCGTAGACAGCCTACAAGGTCAGGGCCTCTACAAAAGTGCCCTTGAAAAAGTTGTGGCCATACAGGCACAGGCCAAACGCGACAAAAATGCACCACAAGTTGTAAAAGCCATTCTTTTTAGGGGCAAGTTCACGACCCTGCTCGAAGAAGACGGCCTAACCAAAGCCATCCAAACCATTGAAAATGAAATGCTTGCTGCCAGTCAGCCGGAAAAATCGGTGCTGCAAAGTATCCTGGGCCAACTCTACGCCACTTATCTCCAGAACCAAGGTTGGAATCTTGGACAACGAACCCCCATTCCCGATGGCGAAGGCGGCGACATTCTGACCTGGAGTGCCGCACAAATTGAAAAACATGCGCTGGAACTCTATTCCGCATCCGTTGCTCAAGACGCGCTCCTGAGCATGGTACCGGTCGAGCAATTTCGCGACATTACCACAGGAGGCCAAAACGATTCAATCGGAAAAGCCCCCCTCCGCCCTACCCTATTCGACCTGCTGGCCCAGCGCGCACTGGAACATTTCAGCAACGAGCGCAGCTACCTCACGGAACCGGCCTACGCGTTCCAACTGAACAGCCCCGACGACTTCGCGGAATGGAATGTTTTTCAAGACAAAAAATATGAAACGAAGGATCTGACTTCGGGCAAATGGTTGGCCATCAACCTGTTCCAGAAGCTGCTCAAAGCACATAACCCAAAATCTACCGGCGAGCAAACGGCTGCCAAGGCTTCGCTTTTTGACCTTGACTTGAACCGTTTGCAGTTCGTACTGAACAATTCGACCCTAGAAAACAAAAACGAGTTGTATCGCCGCGCCTTAGAAAAACTCAAAACCCAGGCCGAAAACCATCCTTCTGATGGCGAGGTCGTCTATGCCCTTGCCTCCCATCTTTTTTACCTTGAATCTGGCGATAAAGCGGCGAACGCCAAGACCGCTGTAGCTGAACTCGAAGCCGCCATTCGCCGTCACGCGGATACCTTTGGGGGATTGCGCTGTCAGCAATTACTGGCGCAGATCAAGACTCCGTCACTCAATTCCACGGTGGAGCAGGTCAATTTGCCAGACCAAAACATTCTCGTCCAACTGAACTTCCGAAACTTGAAAAAGGTCTGGGTGAAAGTCGTGAAAGATGATTTTAACCAGGATGAAAGAGCGCAGTACGATGACCAATGGTTTGAAGCGCTCAACACTGCTCGGCCCATTCAAAGCAAGACCTGGGAAATCCAGGATCCCGGCGACTATCAAACCCATTTGACAGAAATCGCGTTGGATGGACTACCATTTGGCAATTACTGGGTATTAATTGCTGAAAACAGCGATTTTAAGTCCAAAGGCAGTCCTTTGAATTACGCCAATTTCACGGTATCCAATCTTGCCGCCGTGAATTACAATGAACTAGGCACTGCTCGGTTTGTACTGGCTAACCGTAATTCTGGCACGCCCTTAGCTGGCGTGAAACTCGATTTTTTTAAAACTGATTATGAGTCAGGCCGACCAAAATTTCAAAGCATCGGTGCTACAACTAGTGATCGCGACGGCTTGGCGAAAGGCAATTTTTCCGAAAATCGCTCTGTAATGGTGCGCGCTACCTTAGGAAAAGATACGCTTTGGATTGGGAATGCTTATTCACATAAATATGATAATTACAAAAGGCAGAACCTGCAAGTGCAGTTCTTTACCGACCGCAGCATTTACCGCCCTGGCCAAACGGTGTATTTCAAAGGCTTGGTTTTCAATCAAACCTTCAAAACGGATGGTCAAGGGGAAATACCCAAAATTGTTCCAAATCAATCGGTCACGGTTAGTTTTCACGATGCAAACGGACAGAAGAAAAGTGAATTGAAGTTGAAAAGCAATGAGTTTGGCTCTTTCAATGGCACTTTTACTGCGCCGGCTACCGGCTTGACGGGCTATATGACCATCAGGGCTGGTGAAGGAGTATCGGGTATTCAATCGATTAGCATAGAGGAGTACAAACGCCCACGCTTCGAGGTGACCATGAAACCTGTGGAGGGTGCATTCCGAGTGAATGAAAAAATCACCGTTCGCGGCGAAGCCAAAAACTACGCCGGCAATGTGGTGGATGGGGCCGAAGTCAAGTATCGGGTAGTGCGCACCGCACGATTCCCATTCTGGGATTATTACCGCTCCTGGAAACGTCCCTGGTATTTCAATGCCCCTGAAATGGAAATCACCAACGGCACGACGATGAGCGGAACGGATGGCGGTTTTGCAATTGAGTTTATGGCCATCCCTGATCCAAGCATTCCCAAAAAGGATCAACCCTTGTTTGATTATCAAGTATTTGTAGATGTAACCGACATCACGGGAGAAACACGCAGCAACCAGTCCAGCGTGAGTGCTGGCTACATTGCATTGCAGGTTCAATGGGATTTGCCCAATGAAATTCAACTCGACAGCCTGCGACACATCGGGATTCATACCAGCAACATGGCCGGGCAAGCGCAGCCTGCAGAAGGCCAGATCACCCTGCAACGCCTCGTGGCACCCAAACAGTTTTTTGTAGATCGCCTCTGGGAACGCCCCGATATCAGTACCATTGCCAAAAATGATTTTGACAAGATGTTCCCGGATATGGCCTGGAAAGACGAGGATGACCCAGAGAAATGGGGCAGGGAAGACTTCACACGGACGATAAAATTCAACACGGCAACAGACAAAGCCCTCGACCTACACGAAGGAAAGAGTCAGGCAGGCTGGTATCTTGCAAAACTGACTACGAAAGATGCCTTTGGCGCACCCATAGAAATTAAAAAATTCGTCCGGGTCTGGACTGCCGGCAACCAATTTGAAAAACCCGGTGCTGCTGCCGAAAAAACGACCCTGGAGCCTGGCGAAACCGCCCGTATTTCCTTTGGCGGTAAAGCAGACGGGCTGTATTTCTTCTTTGCTCAGGAAAACGAATCCGGTCTCCAAAAGCCAGAATGGGTGAGTGCTCATCTTAAAAACCTTTCTCGAGTCGAAATTCCTATTCGAGAAGCCGATCGTGGCGGAGTGATAACACAGTGGTTCGCTGTCCATAAAAATCGAATTTACGGGGCAGCGCAAATTTCCCTCAACGTGCCTTGGAGTAACAAGGAGTTGCAAATCAGCTACGAAACCTTCCGCGACAAACTCGCGCCGGGTCAAAAAGAGGAGTGGCGCATAAAAATTAGCGGCCCGAAAAAAGACAAGGTCGCCGCCGAAATGGTGGCCGCCATGTACGATGCTTCCCTCGATCAATTCAAGCCACATAGTTGGGCAGGACTTCCTTATCCCAGCAATTACTCCAGAATCGGATTCTCCTCCGGAGCGTGTTTTGGCGTAAATGGTAGTCAAACCCGCTTTGAAAATGTGGACATGATTGGCGGGCCTGATCGAGTCTTTCCGACTTTAAATTGGTTTGATTTCCCTATGTGGGGGGGAAGGGGATACCCCATGATGGCGCGATCCATGGCAGCAGATGGGATGGCCATGAATGAAACTTTTGCCACAGAAGTGAGCAAATCCTCCGGCGGCGCACCAAACCTAAAGATGGGAAAGGCTATGGACGATTCGATTCCAGGAGCGCCTTACGACAATGAGGTCGAAGAGCAAAACGCCTCCCAAACCCTCAAGCCCACTCCCGCCCCCCCCGCGCCCATACGTCGCAACCTGAACGAAACCGTGTTTTTTTTCCCGGAATTGCGTACCGATGCAGAGGGCAATATCCTCCTGAAGTTCACGATGAACGAGGCCCTCACGCGCTGGAAGCTGCTCACCTACGCCCACACAAAGGATTTGAAGCAGGTGCTTTCCGTCAAAGAAGTGGTGACGCAAAAAGAACTCATGGTGATTGCCAACCCGCCGCGTTTCCTCCGGCAGGGCGATGAAATCGAGTTTTCGGCCAAAGTCAGCAACCTCAGTAAGGAAAAGATGGAGGGCAATGCTACCCTAAGTTTGTTGGATGCCGGTACGCTCGCCGTGGTAGAAAAGGAATTTAGCTTGGCCCAAAACAACCGAATTGCCCGCTTTTCGATCTTGCCCGGCCAATCAGGGGCAGTAGCCTGGCGGGTGAAAGTGCCGGACGATTATTTCGGAGCAGTTACCTGGCAGATTTTCGCCGACAGTAAGGCGTACCGCGATGGCGAAGAAAGCACCATCCCGGTAGTTTCCAATCGAATGCTCGTCACAGAGACCCTGCCTATTTCCTTGCGCGGCAACCAGACCAAGACCTTCACGTTTGAGAACCTGAAAAATGCGCCAGAAAAAGGGACACTCAAAACGCATAATTACACGCTCGAATTCACGAGCAATCCCGTCTGGTACGCGGTGCAGTCCCTACCCTACTTGATGGAGTTTCCGCACGAATGTTCAGAGCAAGTGTTCAGTCGTTTGTACGCCAATACCCTGGCATCCAACGTAGTAGAAAAGATGCCCGCCATCAAACGGGTATATGATCGCTGGAAGATATCCCCCATTGAGGGGGGCCAGGGGGCTGGAGCGCTGAAATCAAACCTGAGTAAAAACCAGGAACTCAAATACGCCCTGCTCGAAGAAACGCCCTGGGTACTCGACGCGCAAGACGAGGAACAACAAAAGCAAAACATCGCCCTGCTCTTCGACCTCAATCGAATGGCTGATGAACGCGAACGGGCACTGAACACCCTGGCCGAGCGGCAATTAGGCAGTGGTGGCTGGGCTTGGTTCACTGGCGGTCAAGACAGTTGGTACATTACCCAGTACATCTTGAGCGGGTTTATGCACCTCCAAAAACTGGGTGCTTTCGACCCGCAAAAAGATCAAAAATCGGCCCAAATGATCGAAAAGGCCTTT
>JBBQLD010000318.1:0-5858 GCA_038327555.1 Chitinophagales bacterium | reverse complement strand
CGCCAGCGCCGACTAAAAGTCGGGATACTGGGTCATCCCGAGGACTCGGGACGGGAGAGTAGGTTCCCGAAGTCTCGGGATCAACTCAAATTACAAAATGCCTCGTTGTCTTCGGATAACGGGGCATTCTTGTTTCTACCTTTTCCCTTCCCGAATCCCGACTCAAGTCGGGATCAAGCCCGCCAGCGCCGACTAAAAGTCGGGATACTGGGTCATCCCGAGTTAATTGTCGATCCTATTTACCCAATCCCCAGGGCAAACGCATACAAATTTGAAGATTGAATTTCCAAAGACAGAATTTTATTTGATTGACGATTGGCGAGTACATGATTGACGATTGTTGAAGTGCCATCCCGCTCGGTGTTGGTGGTCAAATAGACCAAGAATCAACTCCATTTCGTCTGTTTTTAGTAAACGCCGCAACACTTAAGCACAACACCTACCTCGACAATCGTCAATCATGTACTCGTCAATCGTAAATCGAATAAAATTTGGCATTTCACCTTTTTACTTCAGAATATTCATGCGTCTGCCCTGACCCACTCCCCTACCCTATCTAGTTTCCTGCTGCTTGAAGAAGCCTTAGATGGATATCAGCAGGTTGACTTGTTGCTGCCTTATCTAAAAAAAAGCCATCTCTCCCAATGATAAAGTACTGTGGTATGGCTTCCACACCAAAGAGAACCGCGAGGTTTTGCCCCTGGATTCCTAAGGCAAGTAGGTGGTGGCCTTTGAATTGGTGTTCTATCAGTGCTGTTTTCCAAATGCTGGCATTTTCATCAATAGAGACATTCACAATTTCAATACCATTAGCACTGAGCTCCTTTTCGTATTGATCCATGAATTCCATTTTTCTCAGACAAGCGCCACACCAGCTCGCCCAAAAATTCAGGTAAATTACTTTATTGCGTAGTTGAGATAACCTAAACTTATTGCCTTCTACATCCGTCATTTCAAAAGGCGGAGCAAGCGAACCTGGTAGAACCCGTGCATATTTTTGATAAAGTCCCTCCACCTTTTCATCATAGGAGGCGTATTCATTCGTTTGCAAGAAATTCGTGTATATCGGCAGCAAGTCACGATATTTTTCTGCTGAAAATGCGGTGCTGATCATCTCGGATCTGAAAAAAGCCAGAGATTTTCCGCTTAAAAGCTTACCTGCAAGTTGGTACTGCCCAACCCAGAAGGCATCAGATTCGCTGCTGGTCTTGATCTGTTGACGTGCCATGAATGCAAGCAAAAATTTTCTGTACCAATCACTTCCAATAGATTTGCTGATAATGGGTGCTTCATAAAGAAAATCAAAGAAATCGGGTTGGATATTGTATCGCCCGCCATACACATGGCCATAGATCAGGAGATGATATGCCCAAAAGTAGGTGATCTCGGCATTGAGCCACTCAGCAAAATCACCTGTAATAGCGCCAGGATTCTGTTGTTCTGATTTCTCAAAGACGCCAATCGAAACGGACTTTAAACTGTCGAGATAAGCGCTAAATTCGTTGGGGATGAGGTTTTCCATTCGCTCATTCACCGATATTTCCACTGATGTCCAGTATTGTCCAATTTTAAAGCTGATATTATTGAAATCGTTGAAATCTAGCGGGGTTTGGTGCAGAAATTCTTGTAATACGCGGTTATTTATTCCAGCTTCTCCACTAAAATTGACGGCTAACGGAAATTGAAACGCGTCGGCTTTAACGATTAATGAATCATCCAGAGATAAAAAAATAGGAAGTCGATCATCGTTGATCAATAGGAAAGCCAACTGTGGTTCTGGAACCTCAACCTCGATGGAAAAACGAGATTGTCCGTCTAAAACGCCCCGGTAATGTGTATCACGTCCATCTATGTAGCGATGTGGCACAAGCACATCAACTTGTGTGCCCGGAGTAGAGTTACGGATTTGACCTGTGATGAAAGCTGCGTAGGTGAGTGTCGGAGAAATGAAAAGTATGAGGCTAAAAAGTTTATTTTTCATGTTTACTCGTTTTATTTCAATATTTTCATCTTGATAGACGCTCTGTTAATCAAGGTATTGTTTCAATAATTCAGACGCGAAAGATAAGCAGAAACCCAACGCGGCATTTTTCTAGTATAGAAAACCATCGGAGCAAATTGTAATTTTGTGCGAAATTCTGACTTCACGAGGTATTAAATAACCATTCACTTATCCAGCAATTCCTGATATGATATTCAACCTCGCAACAAAGGACTCCATTGCCAATCGTTTTATTGCCGAACTTCGTAGTACCGAAATTCAAAAAGATCGCCTTCGTTTCCGTCGAAATCTTGAACGTATAGGGGAAGTGCTTGCTTATGAAATTTCACAAAAACTTGATTACAAACCGACTGAAGTAGATACTCCTCTGGGGACTGCAATGGTAAATCTGCCGACGCAACCTATTTTACTGGCTACTATTTTACGAGCAGGACTTCCTTTTCACCAGGGCATGCTGAATTATTTCGATACCGCCGACAACGTCTTTATTGCTGCTTACCGAAAACAACACAAAGACGGTTCCTTCGAGATACAACTGGATTATATTAGTACGCCCAGTCTTGATGGCTGTGTACTTATACTCGCCGACCCAATGCTTGCTACCGGGGCTTCTGTGAACCTGGCTTTGAAGGAACTCGAACGTTTTGGAAAACCTGCCGAAGTACATATTGCTACAGTTATTGCTAGTGTAGCTGGAGTGGAAGCTGTACGCAGACGTTGGCCCAAGGTGCACATTTGGACAGGTGCCGTAGATGAAGAGCTTACGGCTAAATCTTATATCGTTCCAGGACTGGGCGATGCGGGAGATTTGGCTTTTGGAGAGAAGATGTAAGACATCCAACGCTTTTTCCGACCTTTGCCCCATGGTACTAGAAGCCAAAGACATCCACAAATCATACGGCCCGCTAGAAATCCTCAAAGGGGTAAATTTAGAAATCCCTAAGGGCGAAATTCTCAGCATCGTCGGCAAGTCCGGCGCAGGTAAAAGCACGCTATTACATATCCTTGGTACGCTTGATTGGGCAGACCGAGGAGAAATGACTATCGCCGGGCAGCGCATCAAATCATTGAATGCCAACCAATTGGCTGCATTTCGTAATCAGCATATTGGATTTGTATTTCAATTTCACCACTTGCTGCCAGAGTTTACGGCGCTTGAAAATGTTTGCATACCTGGTTTTATCCAGCGAAAAAATGATGCTGCTGTAAAACGTCGTGCAGAAGAACTACTCGACTATCTCGGGCTTCATGATCGCCTCACGCACAAACCCATGCAACTCTCGGGCGGAGAGCAACAGCGTGTGGCCGTTGCCCGGGCACTAGTGAACCAACCCGATATTATTTTTGCCGATGAGCCAACCGGAAACCTAGACTCCTCCGCCTCCAAAGACCTCCATCAACTCATTCGCCAACTCCGCGACGATTATGGGCAAACCTTTGTCATCGTTACACACAACAAAGAATTGGCTGATCTTTCTGACCGATGTCTGGAAATGAAAGACGGACTTTTGGTATGATTATTCAAAAACTAAACCCTGACCGCCCTCAGGCTGGTGCAAAACAGGAATACACATCATGAAGAATCGTGGCTACTTAACCTATTATCCCTATTTTGCCTTTTGCCTTTTGCTACTCGTCGCTTTCTGTTTTTCTTGCGCGCCCACTCGTAAGGTAGCTGTAGATTTTCAAGCAGTTAAATTCGCTGAACGACCCAAAAACATTATTTTCCTCATCGGTGATGGAATGGCAACAGCCCAGGTTTCCGCCCATATTTATTGGATGGGCATAGGTAAAACCATCTTCGAAAAATTCCCTGTCGTAGGCTTTCACAAAAGCCACGCCTATGATTATCGTGTGACGGATTCGGCAGCAGGTGCTACAGCGTTTGCTTGTGGCCAAAAAACTACGCTTGGTGCCATCGGCGTGTTACCGCCTAACAATCACCCTTGCCCAACCATTCTAGAAGACCTTGATCGACAAGGGTTCGCAACAGGAATGGTTACGACTTGCACAGCTACACATGCCACTCCTGCCTGCTTCATAGCGCATCAAGAATTGCGGGCACTTACAGAGGAAATTGCGTTTGATTATATTCATACGCCTTTTGATTGCCTTATAGCTGGCGGGGAAAACCTTTTCGATAAGCGTTACGATAATATCAATCTGGTAGACTCTTTACGGACTCGTGGCTATGTAGTTCGAAGAGGCACCAGTTTTAAAAACCTGCCGCTGGATGGTTCTAAGCCATTTGTAAATTTTACCCATGAAATGGAACCTCCCACCGCTCTTGCGGGACGAGAATATTTGCCGCGCGCTACCCGTTTGGCGTGTGATTTTTTAAAAAAACGTTCTGAAAAGGGCTTTTTCCTGATGGTAGAAGGCAGTCAAATTGATTGGGCTGGCCATACCAACGACCGCCATTGGCTCCGAGCTGAAATGTCAGATTTTGACAAAACTATACGGGCCGCGCTAGAATTTGCGGCGAGCAACGGGGAGACCCTCGTAGTTGTCACTGGTGACCATGAATGCAGCGGACTTGGGCTTACGCAGACAGAATTGCCCAAACAGTTCAGGCCCTCATTTTCTACTAAAGTGCATACGGCTGCCATGGTGCCAGTTTATGCTTATGGTCCTCAAGCGCAGTTGTTTTCAGGGATTTATGAGAACACGGAGATCTATTTCAAAATGCGGGCAGCACTTAACCAATGATATTGGGATTTCAAGCTTTAACTTCAGCTTCAAAAACTGGTTAAGTTTTGCCTTAGTTGGAAAATAATCTTTGGAATTCAGCCTAAAAACACCCCCAAATTCAAAACTTTTGGGAACAATTCTTTTGAATTCATAAAATATCGCCTTACTTTTGCCTCCGCTAAAAGCGAATGGATAGGCAATAACTGCCGTTTGACCCTCGGAAATTCGTTTTCTGCAAAGTTCATTAATGATGAATGACGAATAATACATGATGGATTCTACTTCATCTTCTATTATTCTGCAATTCATCATTTATCATTCATCATTTATCAATGAAAAATGGCAGTCTATTACAGTAAAGAAAAAATCGCCGAAATCGTAGCGAAGTACAGCGAAAAGCCAAATGACACAGGCAATACAGAAGTACAAGTTGCACTGCTTACTTACCGCATCGAGTGTCTTTCGGATCACCTCCGCAAGTTTAAAAAAGACCACTCTACCCGCCGCGCACTGCTTACCATGGTAGGTCAACGCAAGAGTTTCTTGGCCTACTATGCCAAAAACGACATTTACAAATATCGCGCACTGATCGAAAAACTTGGTCTGCGTAAATAAACAAGGCTTACAAAATCCGTCCCAGTTCATGAACTGGGGCGGATTTTTTTACTTTCTCCAATTCCAAAATTACCCCGCCCACCTTTAAGAATTCGTCCTGCTTTTTAAGGACGTCGAGATATTTTTCATCCGTCCGGGTTTATGCGAAGCAATGTGCTTTTCGCTAAATCGCCGCCCAGACACGGGGAAAACTTGCCAAAAACGGGGATTAGTGTTCCCCCACACAAAGACACAGGTTTTAATGAACTATGAAGTATGATGTATGAACTATGAGGTATGATGTATGAACTATGAAGTATGATGTATGAAGTATGATGTATGAACTAGGAGCAGGAAATGATTTATCCTAGTTCATACTTCATACTTCATACATCATACTTTATAGTTCATACATCATAGTTCATAGTTCATAGTTCTAAAGACTCGGCTTGGCCGCCTGCCTCTTTGTGTGATTTTTTCGGTTTTTGTGCATTTTCCCCACAGCCTGAATCGGCAATTTATTTTGAAAGCCATTGTCAAGTTGGGTTGCGCTCGAATTTAGGAGCAAATC
>JBBQLD010000317.1:0-5859 GCA_038327555.1 Chitinophagales bacterium | reverse complement strand
CCCTGTGACAATCAATATTTTAATCTATCAAGGCGGGCTTTTTGCTAGGCCCGGAGCCTGCTCTTCCGGGCGGATACCCTGTCGAAAGTCAATATTTAAATCCGTCGTCGCGCTCGGCCCCCCTTCTCGTTGGTGCTAACGGGAGCATGGACGAAGGTTGCGCGTTTAGCGCAACTTTCCGATCATGCATTGTTAGTGCCATATTTATTAGAGGGCGTCACGAAGGTCAATCAATCCGATTTAATGACTTTGCCCGACTTGACTCGCTCCCCGTTGCTTACGATTTTCCAGAAATACATGCCAGTGTTCAAATCTTTCACTTGCATTTCATTAACTCCATACACAACTCGCTCCTTACGCACCAAACGTCCGACGACATCATACAAAAGGAACACCGGGTTTTTTAGTGTTGCGCGGAGAGAAACCACCAGCCGCTGGGAAAATGGGTTGGGCGAAACCGTAATTTGGCTTTTTTGCACTGGGTTTTCCGTTGATGACACGCCGAGGTAGAGCGTACGGCAGTAGGTATCGCTGCCGTACTGATTGCTCACGGTAAGGCACACTTGGTAAACGCCCGCGCTGTCGAAGCTGTGCAGAGGGCTTTGCTCCGAGCTGGTGTGCCCATCTCCAAAATCCCAATACCAGAAGGCAGGTTCATGGTGCGAGAGATCATAGAAATAACGGGTGGAAAATCCCAGCGAGTCGTCTATCCGAAAGTTGGCGATAGGGATGTTATTCAGCCCCAGCGTGTCGCAGGGCGAACCGTCAAGCGGGCCGAGGCGGTAGTTGGGCATGTAGGGGATGGCAGAGCCAATGGTTACGCCGAAAAAAGGCCTGTTGTGTACGAACTTGCAGTCCTTACCCCGCAGATTAGGGTACTGCACCGTGCAATACGACACTCCTTTGTGTACGACATAGATTCGACCATCGGGAGCAAGCTCTGCACCCCGGAACGCATCCCAGGTAATATTTTCAGGCAAATGATAATCAGCACTATCAATAATATTGATGGTGTCAACGGAAGCAGACAAGTCTGAAAATGAAAGGTCGTACTGGAGTAGATAGGGTTTTTGGCCATAAGGTATCCAAGGTTCCCATCCGACATCGAAGGTGGTAGTTTTATAAAACAGTTGCTCATCGGGAGAAAAAACGGCACCGGATCCAGGCGAGTTTCGATAGTAATTGGGATAGGTAGGAGGAGGATGGTCTACCCGCCGTTCATTCGAAAGCAAACCACTGCCACGATCAAATTCAAAGATGCTAAACCCAAGCCAGTCATTGATATCTGCATAGTATTTGCCGCCTGGTGAGAAACAATTGCCAACGATAAAATTGTTTTTATTCCCTCCCCCGTATGGTATCGGGTTGGGCTTGGTGCCGATAAATTGGGTATCAGGAAAAGTGAATCCCTCTGGAGTAAGCAACAGGCGATAATGCAGATTCTCATCGGCATCGGAGACGAGTATCCACCAGTCACGCCCGTTGGCGTGGCGACAGGCGGTTGGTGCCATCAGTGTGCCCGTGAGCAGAATTTTGTTTTTTTCTATCACTTTGCCCACCCCGTTGTTGGCCAAAAAATCAATGGTGGCCACCATCAGGTTCTGGCCCACAAACATATAGGGCCACTCCTGAGCGGGGTGTGGGCCAAAATCGAGACTGATGAAATAAACGATATTGGGATTTTCGGGTTTTTCAAGAAAGAGACCTGATTGGCCTCCAGGATAACTATACTGGTATTGTGACTGCCAATCTAATATTGTAGGATTGATATCTTCTCCATTTTCTACCACGACCCCATTTTTATCAAATATTTTCTGACCGTTAGAAAAGGAAAGAATTTGCCCATTCTTATCGCAATAAGAAGCAGAATACAGGCCCGTGCTAAAGGTATCAGGCCTTATAGTGATATTCGGTGTATCGCTGTTGAAGTTATAGAAAAAGCGGTACTCGCTTTTGTTTGGGCCATAGCCTAATGGCCACATGTAATCATGTTTTTGCGCTTGGGTTGTTTGAGTCCAGATGGAAAGGATGAGTGCCAGATACGGCTGGTAGTTGCACATGGGATGATGATTCTTAGAATGGTACAACGAAAAAGCAGGATGCTCTTTCAAAGAGCATCCTGCCATAATGTTTAGTGCGTGATGGTCAGCCTTTTGACCAACGGTTTTCCGGTTTTTGCTTTGATGGAAACCAGATAAATGCCATTGGTAAAGTCATCTGTGGAAATAGTCAGCGCAGAAGCACCGTCTGATTCAGGTATCTTGCGCTGAAGCAGCAGCCTGCCCCACATATCTGTGATAAGCAGTGTGCTTTCCCCCAAATTGGCCGGGAGCCTTACTTCTACATTGTCATGTGCGGGATTTGGGTTCAATACCATGTCGTCCACCGAGACCGACAGTGATTGGCTGTTTCGCTCGCCTCCTCCCATTGGGGGTGTAAAACTGCCGCATGAAGCGTTCAGCACCAACCCGGTTTGTAGGTAGTACCATGCCCTTGCCAAATATACAACGCTGCCCGCATCACCCGGACAATTTAAGCCAATTTGTCGGACGGCTTCCAACTCTGGTGCTGTGAGGGCGCGAGGCGCAATGATTTGGGTTTCCAAATACAGCCCGTTGATGTAGCGTTCTGACGCACATGGCAAAGCAGAAGAGGTTATGTTATTGTTCATGCTGCTTACGAAGGCCGCATTAATCGCCATGCTGTTTAAAGCTGATGCCAAATAATTTTGAAGCGATTGCTCTAGTGCTGCTGATTGCGCAGAAAGTGTCGTAAAAGTTGCCATACTATTGGGGTCAGTATCGATGCTCTCCAGCATAGCAAGCAAACTGGTCTCATTTGCATCCAACTGAAACAACGTGTTTTGTATGTTGTTTAGCAAAGCAGCAGAGATATTTCCTTCGATACTATTGACCCCGTTCCGCACTCCGTACATGGCTGCTACTGGCTGGCTTTGTTGTGCTAGTAGAAATCCGTTGAGCACCGCATCACCTGTCGCCAATTGCGGATTTTCCGTAAATTTTCGGATCAATCCCATTTCAGAACTCCATTTATATCCCGGACTAAGGCTCGAAGTTCCACCACCTGCTAAATTCAAATCGGCTTCGTTTTTGGCGAGCGTCCCGCTCCCTCCAGTTGTCCCTCCGCAGGAATAGTCATTTTCTGGAACTTCCAAAACAGTAAACCAAGTATCGGACCCAACTGCGCAATCTTGAGGTGGGTTTGCATCAGCTTGGTTTATAGCGTTTGCTACATTTGCCCCTGGCGAAACATGGTAACGGGAATTGCAGTAGGTGTATGCACCGTTCCCTTGCGTATAAACCGCACCGCGGTTAAAATCGCCAATCCAATCATTCCCCTTAAGGTACTGCGGTCCTGTGAGCGCATTATTGTAAAGCAACCCGAATGCAGATCCTTCGTCCAATGAAACTCGAACGATGTCATTGTAAGAAATAATGCAGTCAGTTGCATTATCAAATGCTAATGCGATAGCACTTACTGCATCCGTAATAGTATTTTGGCTAATCTCAATATTTGGAGAAGACTCACTAATCACCCCACCTATAACGCCTAATGGCCCACCTTGAGGGAGGTTGGTAACTATATTGCAAGTCACCAAACTTTTGAAGCCTCCAATTACAGAGATACTTCTAAAGGCATCAAATGACTCTTTTGTAATTCTAACCTCATTGCCGGAAATAGTAGCATTTGCAACATTCTCTGTCGTGATACCATTTACCCCTGCTATCAGATTTACTTTGTTTGAGCCTATATTCAAAAGCATTCCACTGTTTGATGCCTGATTGTGCATGGCTACCACATTAATACCCGTCGGAATGATTTCAGGATTAACCTGTGGCAATTGAGAATACGCTTCTGGCTGATCCACATCCACGTCATTGCCATTGATGCTGAAATTGCTATATGCGATGTTTAGATCTTTTACCTCAATCCCTGTTGATCGTTTTTTGATATTGGGCAGAGATAAAAACTTTGTACACCCAATATAACAACTAGAAACTGACCCTCGTGCAAAATTACCGGCTCCACTTTCGTCCAACTCTACGCCGTTCTGCACTTCGAGCATTCGGCAGGCAGATACGTACGCCTCGGTCAAGGGTTTTGTGGTTTTCACAAATACTCCCCTTTCGCAGTTGTTTATAGTGGCGAGCGCATTTCCCTTTCCAAGCCCGGTAAAGACAAACCGTTTGCCCCCGACGTTGTCGATGAATGTAAGAGATGTACCTTGGTGAAGAGCAGGGGAATTGGCCAGGAAAGTGATGTTCTCGAAACGGCAGCCAGTGACGCGAGAAGTGCCGTTGAGGCACACGATGCCCGCCTGCATGTCCTTGATGAGGTTGTTGGCGCTTTGTCCGGCCAACAATAACGCCCCTCCCGTAGACCCGTCGAAATAGATGCCACAGTAGGTTCTCTGCAAGTAGGGGACGCCGATTATTTGGGCTGGAACGTGACACGCTCCTTGTGGGTAAATTGGGTTGAACCCAGAGCCTTCAAAGGTGTTATTAATGAACAGGGAAACAGCAAAACGCCCTGCTGCCGCGTAGATACCCACAAAATTTCTTTTAAAAGTAGTGTTGCGAAGGCTGAGCTTTGGTAATGGGTTGATGTTTCCGAGGTTGACCGGGCTGACAGCATAGTAGGCGTTTTGAATGGTGGCCCCATTGGTCGTGAGCGTTCCGCCAGGCAACACATCAATACCGTTCCAAAGGCTCTGACAAATTGCGTTGCCAGGAATAATAAGTGCGTCAGCAACCGTGTTGTTTTTGAGCGTCAATGCCCCACCCGATTTTACGATCAACTTGCCCCCGCTGCTAAGGAATATGTTGCACCCGTTAAAAACGTATGGCACATCAACCTCTAAATCGCCAAAGACATACAAGGTTTTCCCTTGCAGCTCATTTGCGGGCAAAGTGCCAGTAGATACCAAATTGCTGACCGTTTTTGTGCTCCAGCAGCCGTTGCCGATAAAGATGCCGGGTATGAAGTCTTGCAATGGAATTTCGCACCAAAAAGAACCGTCCAAACTGTGCCTGGCAATGGGGGGCGCAGCGGCATAAGGGTTAATATTGTAATAGGTATGACTGACTTGGTAAAGTGCAGGTCCACCTGATAATATTGGAGTACCGTCCCCAAAATCCCACTGATGGGTAGGCCAGGTTGAGTTGCCAGAAAAATTAACGGTCACATTGTCGCAACCAATGACTGTGTTTGCCGAGAAGTTGCATAGTTGTTGCCCTTCGGGTTGAGCAGGCAATCTTTGGAAGGCCAAACAGAGCAAAGCAATTCCAAAGAACTGTGAGGTAAAGATGGGCAACAACTGCCTGCGTGTGGAGGAGCGATGAAATCTTAGGAGTTTCATACTTTTGTGATGGTTTAAGTGATCCTTACTCTGATTGTTTAACCCGGCCATTTCAGGATGAAAACCGGGGCTATCGGGGGCAGATCGGGAGGCGGCGGCGGTAACCGCTGCCTCTTTTTTGTAACTAGTTGGTTATGTATGTTTTATCATTGGCACTAACGTGAGCACTGCTTGCGTGGCCGCGCTTAGTCGGCTATGATAAGCAGTGCATTGATGGCGGCATTTCTATTTTTTCAAATATTTTCGAGTTTTTTTTGATTTGGGGGATGCTTTTTCTTTGCTGTTTTTGGGGCAGAATGCACACCAAATTTGGGGTTCAATATTAGAACCGAGCAGTTTTTTGCGCCACTCATTTAATTTCATCTTGAAAATAATCGATTCTGTTTCAGTTAGGCTTTCAAATGCCTGCCTCTCAAATAACATGACAAGGCACATTTTTCTTATCCTTCGGCGATCATCGTCGATATTTAATTCCCAAT
>JBBQLD010000316.1:0-5874 GCA_038327555.1 Chitinophagales bacterium | reverse complement strand
GAACGATGAACACGGAGCGAAATCAATTCGCAGTTCTGCCAATAGGTGCTTGGCAAAAAATCACGTAAAAGTAGGCGTTTAGGAACGGGTAAAAAATAACTTGTTACTTTCATCTGATTCCTTTCCGCCCATACCGCCCATTTTTTTGATAATAGAGCCACGCTATTCGCACAAAAAGATAGTTGTCTGAGCAAAAAGTAATCTACCTGAAAGTAACAAGTTATTATTTACCCGTTACTTAAAAAGAATCTGACTTGGAACAAATTGCGGGCAAACTGGTTCAGGAACGTGTGAATAATTAGCCCTCTTCCAAATCGCGAGGTTGTTATTTCATTGCTACAGAAGTTTCGCCGCACTGCGGCTGATCTGGCAAAGTAGAATTACTTATTTTTTCCCTCTAAAATCAAACTTTAAAAGCTTACCTTCTCCTTGTTTCCCCTCACTGCTGAGCAATAAGTTGCCCGCAGGATCGAAGGCGATCCCCTCCGGCTGTGGAAGTATTTTTTTGTCCAAACGTTGCGCAAATTTGACCTGTCCCGTTTTGTAGTCTAATACGACCAATCGCTTTAGTGCGGTAGAGATGACGTACAAATCCCCCGTAAATGGATGTACGGCCAATCCAGATGGACTGAAATAGTCGTGTTTTTCCCCTTCACTGTAGGGAACCAGGCGATTCACATCTTCGGGATTAATGGAATAGGCAGGCGCTTCGTCTAAAGCTTTGGTTTCCAGGTTAAAAACATAAATCCCTCGAAGATAAAGGCTATCAGGATTTTCCTTACATGCCAGTAAAAGAGACTTGCGCCAAGGATCGTAAGCGAGGCCTTCTACATCATTGGTCTTTTTAAGGGAGGTTTTATGTTCCGCTACTTCCGGTGGATTTTTTTTCCAGTTGGTTATTTCAAAAAGATCTCCATTGCTTTTGGCCGCCCAGATGGTCGTGCCGATCATTTCTACGCCTTCAAAATCACCTTTTTCTCGAAACAAAACGCGTTGTGATATTGCGCCTCCTCCATTTCCATCGATAAAAAAAACCTCCCCACGCTCGTCGGCAATGGCAAGATAACGCCCTTCAGTTTCTGTGGGGCTGAGTCCTGAGATTTCTTTGAGCTCCACGTTCACCAGATTAATAGTTAGCGAAGGGTTTTGCAGATCGTAGGGCAGCGTGTCGCTTACTAGGGCAAAAGTGGGGTTTGGGGTTGGGGTTGCAGTAGTTGCAGTAGGGACTTGTGCATTGCAATAACAAAGTACAAGTGCTGGAAAAGCCAGCCCGAAAGTCAGGGTGGGTAATTTGTGCATATTATATGGATGGGGAAAAATCATTCTGAAAAAACTTCGATTTCATGCGTTTGTACGATCAAATCCGTGAATTTTCCTTTGAATTGGGTAGCTCGTACTATGTGGTTGTCGATCCAGTGATAATTGCCGCCGCGCGGTTTGCCAAAAAGGATTCCGTGGTATTTGAACCCCTGTTGATTGAGCCAGGTTTCTGTAACGGATCGGTGCGCTTCAGTTCGGCTGGTAAAAAAGAAAATAATATGGCCTTCGTCATACCAGCGATTCAAGATTTCCAGTGCATCCGGGTAAGGTGCTACAATGCCCATACGTTCGGGTTCTTCGTTGGGCACGTCATCGCAGATAGTTCCGTCAATATCAATCAGATAGTTTTTGACATGACCGGGTAGTTTGGGGCTAATGCGTTGGCCGTTTTCGTCAAAAGCTTCGTGAAGTGTTGTATTCGCCATTTTAAAATTAATATTGGTCATTGGGTCATTTCGTCATTGGGTCATTGGGGCATTTCGTCATTGGGTCATTGGGGCATTTCGTCATTGGGTCATTTCGTCATTGGGTCATTTCGTCATTGGGTCATTTCGTCATTGGGTCATTTCGTCATTTCGTCATTGGGTCAAAATATGCTCAAAAACTAAACCCAACTGAGGCCTGAATCATAAAATTCTGATCTTTATCATCCCTTAAAATCAGCTCATTGTTGGTACCGATTTTAGATTTAGAAAGGTCTGCATCCTTGTTGGTTAAATCAGCAAGGCCATACTGAACTCTGGCGCTCAGGTAAAGTGCACGGCTGATGTAAAAAGAGAGTCCCCCAATGAGTCCATAATCAAAGCTGTTGTACAAGCGTCTTTTGCCAGAAGGGAAGTCGTAATACGCACCAAGTGTTTGAGGGGTTTCTGAAACAAATCCATCAACTTTGATACTCAATGGCAATTCATCACTGGATTTTGAAGAACTTCCACCAGGGTCGTCTTTTCGGTAATTATAGTTGAGGTTAAAATTCAATTCATTATCCGCTTTATTGGGGTTGAGGTATACCTCATTTCCAAGGACCGTTTTGCCAGAATAACGCAAAGAACCTTCTCCTCCTGATTGTACCATCAGACCTACATATCCACCGCCAAAAACCTCGAATTTGCCCAAACGCCCATAAGCCGTAATTGGAAGATCAAAATAAGAATTGTTCACATTGATTAGATAACGCGAGGTACCCAGTGAAAGTACACTACCCGTAGCATGTTTAAAAACACGATACGACTGACCATCAAAGGTGTATTTTGCGCCGCGTTTGGAATAAAGAAATTCGCCGCGCAAGCCAAAATTGTCGGTGAATTTGTAGGAAAGGGTCATCCCGATATGAAACCCAACCGTGTTTTTCCAGTTTTCCAGTTCTTCACCAGCAGTATTAGTCTCTGATGGACCGGTCATGCGGGCGAAGTTCAGCCCGGTTTTAAAGCCGTATTTTACTTGAGCATTTGCCGCAAAAGTGCCCAATACGAACAGGAGCAGCAGTGCGATTAGTTTCAAAATTTTGTCCATTTGCTTTGTCATTTTTTGTGTAATTGTTTGAAAATCAGGTGAAAAGTTGTGTAAATTGAGGTTATTGGCAGATCAATATCGTTGAGCTTATTGCAACTTTTAAGCTGGCAATTCACTTCTGCAAAATCGTCTTCGGAAAGCCAAAAGTACAGCATTCTGAAAACCTACGGCTTGTTACCTTTGCTTCTTCAAAACGCCGGTTTGCAGATTTGTGCTGCTTAAATGTCTGGAACCTGGGTTTTACGTTGTTATTAGTAAAATGGGAAATGAATTTCGCGCTACTATCACTAAATTTCAGCCGTACACTATTTTATTTTGAAAATTTGCGCGTTCAAATTGCTTGTCATTCTGAACGTAGTGAAGAATCTGAGGCCGAAGGCTGAAGCTTTTTCTTCTAAATTTTAGGCCTTCGGCCTCAGATTCTTCACTACGTTCAGAATGACAAGCCGCAAAAAAGAAGTGTACGGCAGGAAATCACTAAACTAGCGAAATGAATTTCGCTGTACTATCACTAAACCAGCGAAATGAATTTCGCTGTACTATCACTAAACTAGCGAAATGAATTTCGCGCTACAGGTATGAAAAACTGGCCACTCTGGGAAATATTCCTCCGTTCTAAACAAGGGCTTAGCCACAAACACGTAGGCAGCCTACATGCCGCAGATGCTCGAATGGCGCTCGAAAATGCCCGCGATGTGTATTGTCGCCGCAATGAAGGGATAAGTATTTGGGTCGTTGAATCTGAGCATATCCATGCCTCTACGGAAGACCCGGAGGCTTTTTTTGATCCTTCCAACGACAAGGTTTATCGCCACCCGACATTTTATGAATTGCCGGATGCTGTGAAGCACATGTAATTTTTTTTTAGAACTAGTCACATGAACCACAGAACCTATCTAGCAGTCTTTGTCCTGCTCGCGACTGCTTGTCACGACCTCCCGCCTACGCCGGCACCTGCGCCTACCCCGTTTGGGTATCAATCTCCCGATAATTTCCCGCCCTTCCATGATCCGGAAGATAACCAAACCACTTTGGAAGGTATTGAGCTGGGGCGCAAACTTTTTTACGATCCAATACTTTCTGGCAATAACACCATAGCCTGTTCGGATTGCCACCGTCAGGAAAACGCCTTCACTGACCCACGGCAATTTAGTGTCGGCATTGACGGAATCTCCGGAAAACTCAATTCCATGAGTTTGGGTAACATAGCCTGGCAGCATCGGCTTTTCTGGGATGGGCGTGCAATTGGCCTTGAAGACCAGGCTTTGCTTCCGATAAAAGATCCCATTGAAATGCACGAAACGATGGCGAATGCGGTAGCCGAACTTCAGGCCATTCCAGAATATACTGAGCTTTTTTGGCGGGCTTTTGGTGCCGAAAAAATAGATAGCACACTGATTTCTAAAGCTTTATCACAGTTTGAGCGGAGCTTAATCTCCTTCAATACCAAATATGATCGTTGGAAGCTTGGCCAGGATTCCCTGGATAAATCTGAAATGTTGGGCATGCAAATATTTCTGGATCCCTTGCGCGGTGGTTGCGCCCAATGCCATTCATTTGGCGCCATATTTAGCGATTTTCTTTTTCGGAATAATGGCCTGGATAGTATCCCAAAGCTCCCTGGACGATTTGCCGTGAGCGGCACGCTTTCAGAGACTGGCGCGTTCAAAACTTCTTCGATGCGCAACGTGGAGTACACGGCACCATATATGCATGATGGCCGTCTTGCTACGCTTGAGGATGTTATGGAGTTTTACAACACTGGCTTTCATTTAGGGCCTTACACTGATCCAGTTATGTTTACGCTCGCCAAAGGTCGCCTTAGTTCAAAAGACAGGTCGAATATCATAGCTTTTTTGAAGACACTTTCTGAGCCGGAATTTTTGACCAATCCGGCGTTTGGCAAGCCTTAGATCGGCGCAAAACTTCGTACACCGCACCGCCGGGATATTAGGCTGCAAAGGCTGCCAATATCGCGAGGTTAGTTGAAGAGTCAAAAAAATGCATCATTTGCGTATTATTTTGTCAAAATTACGGCTTTTGTGGTCAACAGAGTGGCATCCCTGTTTAGCAGGCTTACAAAGTACACCCCGTCCGGCAGACCGCCGAGGTCCGTGCTGTGCTCCATTGTTTGCCGCTCAAAGCACAGCCGCCCCAGCGCGTCGTGTACGCGGACTGTGATGGCCTCGCCTTCCAGAATTCCACTCCAGTGTACCATGCCCGTGGTCGGGTTTGGAAAAATAGTTATTTGATTTTCTTCCCCCACCGGACTATCCGTACTCACCGTACTCACCCACACCCATTTACACTTCGTGTCGCTCCCATGCTGGTTGCTCACCGTCAGGCACACCTCGTAAGCACCGGGTGCGGAAAAGGTGTAGGCGGGATTGCGCTCGTTGCTTTGATTGGCAGACCCGCCGGCGGGGTCTCCAAAATCCCACCACCAGGTGTCCGGCTCGTACCAGGACACGGAGGTAAAGTCCACGCCTAGCCCGCCCGTTTTGTCGTGCCGCCAGCCAGCGAGGGGGTGATTGTCGAGCCCCAGGGTGTCGCAGGGGGAGCCGTCTAGGGGGCCTAGGCGGTAGTTGGGGAAGTGGGGGAGGTTTCCGTAGGGAAATTCTAATTCAAGATAACTTTGCTGAACCTCGCTATCCAAGCCCCCTCGCTCCGGGTGTTTGATGCGGTGCATAAAAAATTGACCGCCCAATGACCGACCATAGATATAACCGTCAGGACCTAATTCTAAATAGGCGAGGTAAGGTGAAAGGGGTGTTTCTCGCTCTGCTACAATAATTTTGCTGCCAGCAATATCTGCTGCCCACATATCAAATTGAAGGATTCGTTTTATTTCAGCCGCATAGAGGTAATGGCCGTCGGCTGACCAAGCGAGACCAGCAATAAGCTCATTGTCTGCATTATCCGTTATCGGAATAAAAATTGGGTTGGACAACGTACCTCTACAACGGTCAAAATCAAAAATACGCAGGTCGTCCTTTGCATTGAAGCGAGCCAATTTGCTTCCATCTGGAGAAAAGACCATTT
>JBBQLD010000315.1:0-5877 GCA_038327555.1 Chitinophagales bacterium | reverse complement strand
GGTATCAACGAAATTCACAAAGTCCGACCCGGCGATGTGGCGTTTTCCGACGTAAAAAAATATTTTCAGAAAACCCTCGAGAGCGAAGCTACGGTACTTTTGTTAAATGCGCCCGTTGAATGCCCGCCCGGTAAGGTGATTCTGATTGTCGAAAATCCATTCGAAGTGTACGATACCCTGATTCGGGAACATCGTCCATTCGAACCCTTGACGGAAACGATTAGTGCTCGTGCCGATATCCACCCTACGGCCATTATTGAGCCCGGCGTAATCATTGCGGCCAATGTGCGCATCGGGGCACATTCCTATATTCAAGCCAATGCTTACATCGGCGAATACACCACCATTGGCGAGCATTGTATTATTGGCCCGGGCGCCATTATTGGCCCAGACGCTTTTTATTTCAAAAAACTACCCGATGGCTCGTTTCAAAAATGGCGCAGCGGCGGACGAGTGATTCTAGAAAACCAAGTCGATATTGGGGCAGGATGTACCATTGCGAAGGGTGTAAGTGGCGATACGATCATTGGCGAAGGTTCAAAACTGGATTGCCAAATTCACATTGGCCATGGCGCGGTGATCGGTAAAAACTGCCTCTTTGCCGGGCAGGTCGGTATCGGCGGTAAGACGGTGGTGGAAGACAATGTGGTGTTGTACGGTCAGGTCGGTGTAGCGCAGGCACTGCACATTGGGCAGGGCGCAGTGGTGTCGGCAAAATCTGGGGTTTCTAAAGATTTGGAGGGTGGAAAAGCCTATTTTGGCATTCCTGTCGATGAAGCGCGCACGAAGTATCGGGAGTTGGTTGCTTTGCGGCAATTGCCGGATTTGTTGAAGAAGCTGGGAAGCAAGTCATGATCACTAAATTTGATCGCTTTTCCGACAAATTGGAGCAATGCAGGGTGCATCAGCAGAGTAGGGCGGGATGCTCTGGCTTCGGGACGTTGTAATTTTGCCCGCCCATAAGATCATTCCAATTCAAACATTTCGCATACTCAATTCATTGATTCAATGAAATTCACACACATTCTTTTCCTTTCGTTGCTCTTGACTGCATTTGCCTGCGGTGAAAAAAAGACTTCGCCAACAACCACTCCCGAACCCGCATCGATGGCGGATAAGGTGTTACTCGACACTTTTGCCGATCTTCAAATTCTGTGGTACGATCTCCCTGGTTTTGACAAACTTTCTATCCGTCAGAAAACCTTTATCTATTACCTCAGCGAAGCCACCCTCGCCGGTCGTGATATCATCTATGATCAGCATTGCCGCCACAATCTCGCTGTTCGCAAAACCCTGGAAGCTATTTACACTTCTTACAAAGGCGATAAAAACACCGCTGATTGGAAAGCTTTTGAGGTATATGCCAAGCGTGTTTGGTTTTCCAACGGCATTCATCACCACTACAACGAGGTGAAAATGCTCCCCGGCTGCTCAAAAGAATACTTCATGACACTCGTGCAAGGCTGCGACGCTGCTGCGCTGCCTATGCCGGTCGCAGACATTCAGCACACGCTGATTCCTGTCATGTTCGACCCCGCTGTGATGCCCAAGCGTACAAGCAAAGACGGTCCAGATGTAGTGCTTAATTCTTCCGTAAATTTTTATGAGGGTGTGACCGCAAATGAGGTGGACAAGTTTTATAAGGACAAATTGAAAGCGGCAGGTGAAAAGGCCCCGATGTTTGGCCTCAATTCCAAACTCGTGAAAGACGAGGGCATATTGAAAGAAATCGTGTGGAAATCTGGTGGAATGTACGGCCCAGCGATTGATAAAATCACTGAAAATCTCGAAAAAGCCATCCCATTCGCTGATAATGACCAACAAAAGAAAGCCCTGGGCCTTCTGGTATCCTACTACAAATCAGGCGATTTAAAAACCTTCGACGAATATAACATCGAATGGGTAAAAGACACCGAGAGCACCATCGACGCGATCAACGGCTTCATTGAAGTCTACCACGATCCGAAGGGCTATAAGGCTAATTTTGAAGCTATGGTGCAATACAATGACCCGGATGCTACCGAAAAAATGGCCATTGTCAGCAAGAATGCCCAGTACTTTGAAGATAATTCTACTATTGCTGCCGCACATAAAAAGAAAGAAGTTAAGGGCGTTTCGTATAGGGTGATCAACGTGGCCATGGAAGGGGGGGATTGTGCTCCGAACACCCCAATCGGTGTAAATCTGCCCAATTCCAACTGGATTCGCGAAATGGGCTCAAAATCTGTCAGCCTGAACAACATTGAAAATGCTTACTCCAAAGTAGGAGGCGCACTTGCCTTGCAGGAATTTGCCAATGATCCTGAAGAAATCGAATATTCAAAAAAATACGGCGAAGTCTGCGGTAAGATGCACACGGCACTCCACGAAGTTATTGGCCATGCAAGCGGTCAACTTAATCCAGGTGTAGCCGAGCCAAACGTAACCCTCAAGCATTATTCCAGTACGTTGGAAGAAGGTCGCGCAGACTTGGTGGCACTATACTATATGCCTGATCCAAAACTCATCGAATGGGGGCTGCTACCTGACGCAAATGCTTATAAGGCCGCCTACGACCAGTATATTCGGAATGGCTTGCTCCAGCAACTCCGCCGCCTTCCAGCAGGTGCTGACATTGAAGAAGACCACATGCGTAACCGCCAGCTTGTGGGCGCCTGGGCTTTTGAAAAGGGTAAGGCAGAAAATGTAATTGTTAAGGAGGTTCGCAACGGCAAAACGTTCTACGATATCCGCGATTACGCAAAACTAAGGGTGCTTTTTGGTCAATTACTGGCTGAAATTCAACGGATTAAGTCGGAGGGAGATTTTAAGGCAGCAGAGGCATTGGTGGAAACCTACGGCGTAAAAACGGACAAGGTTACTGGAGCAGAGGTCAAAAGTCGTTACGCTGCAATGCCTACCAAAGCCTATTCTGGTTTCGTGCAACCCAATTTGGTTGCCGAAAAAGATGCCAATGGTAATATCATTGAGGTGAAAGTGGAGCGCGAATATGATTTTGTAAAACAGATGCTGCGCTATGGAAAGCAGTACAGTTTCTTGCCGGTGAAGAATTAAGGTAAAACGAAATTTATTTCGTCTTAGGAATATAAGGGTGTTACCCCATTTTTTGGTCTAAACCCTTTTGACACAATCACTCGTTGTATACTACAATAGGAGCTTGCCACAGGCAAGCTCCTATTGTAGTATACAACACATTGAAAAAGCAACCGTTACCTACCTTTGCCCCTTCAAATTCAGCCCACTAATTTGTTCCAAAATTTTGAAATTAAGCACTCCTTTTTCGCTCCTTTTTGCCCTCTCGCTCCTGATTTTTAATGCTTGCGGTGACGATAATCGCACGCCTCGGCCCAATGTGGCGGATATCAAAGTAGACTTGCAACTCCTTCGTTTTGAACAAGATATTTTCGCGCTCGACACGTCTCAACTTCAAATGGGCATGCAAAATCTGCTGAGGATATACCCCGTGATGCTCCCGCTTTTTTGCAACGAAATCATCCACGATCAATCGAACCGCAGCGAGACCCCGCGTGAAGCATTGGCTGGGTTTCTTGCCATTCCGCAGGTGCGTTACCTGAACGACACGGTACAGCAGGTGTACGGTGATTTGAGCTGGCTCGAAAAGGATTTGACCCAGATGTTCCGCTATTACAAGTATTATTTCCCGAAAAAACCGGTGCCACAGGTCATCACAATGATTTCGGAATATGCCACCGATGCCTTCACGGCGGGCGATAGTCTTTGTGGTATAGGGCTGGATATGTTTTTGGGCGAAAACTACCCTGGTTACGACCCTGAGGTTTTTCCATACTTCATGCGGCGGCAGTTTCAAAAGGACTACATCACCGTAAGATTGAGCAAAGCAATTGCCCAAAATTGCACGGACGGGCCACCCGGCCAACGGCTGCTTGATTTGATGTTGCACAACGGCAAGCAACTTTACATCGGAGATTGCCTCTTACCTGAGGTGGCCGACAGCTTGAAAATGGGGTATACCCGCAAACAAATGGAAGGCTGCTATGTCAACGAAGCAGCGGTTTGGGCGCGGATGCTCAGCGAAAAACTGTTGTATTCTACCGACTTTGACAAAATTCGAAAACTAGTGACGCCTAGTCCAAACGCACCAGCTATTTTCCAGGAAGCGCCCGGCGAAATCGGCAGCTGGATGGGTTTGCAAATCGTTCGGTCTTACATGAAACGCTATCCAAACACTACCATGGAGCAGTTGCTTCAAATGACAGATGCCCAGAAATTTTTGGAATTGGCGAAGTATAAGCCTAAACGGGATTAGGCTTGCAGTGGTAAGATTGATTTTTTGATTGACTATTACAGGATCGTTTATTTTGAAGGTCTGTAAGCTAAAAAATGGGTTTTCGTGCAAAGCAACTCCTTTACACGAAATCCCATTATCATAAACCGCAAGCTTCAGAAGAGCCTCTTACGTTGCTTAATCATCGCATATCCTTAGCATAAATCTTCACCGTCCGCTGGCCCTGCCATTCATCTTCGCGGAGGTTGAAAATTAGTCCAAAGGTCTTCCCTTGTACCGCTTCAAAAGCCTTGCCGAGCCCAAATCCAATACCGGTCATTTCAACCTTGCTGCCTGCTTGACGCAGAGAAAGTTTGACGTGATTATTGGCCAGTAATTTACTTCTTCCCGAATCAGAAACTTCCTCGGCCCAGAAAATCGGATTGAGATTTTGGGGGCCAAACGGCTCAAACCGATGCAGCATTTTCCAAAATTCAGGTGTGATCTCGTCAAATCGAATTTTGGTAGAAACCTCAATTTTCGGATCCTCCATTTCAGGGGCAATGGATTGACGCACCACTGTTTCAAACCGTTCGATGAATGCATCTACATTTTCCAAAGGCATTTGCATCCCGGCAGCGTGGGCGTGTCCGCCATAGGTAGTAAATAAGTCTTCGCACTGCTGCAAAGCCCCATAAAGATCAAATCCTGCGACCGATCGGGCTGATCCAACCGCCTTCCCGTTGCTTTCCGTGAGGATCACCGTGGGCTTGTGAAAAGTCTCCACGATGCGGCTGGCTACGATCCCAATTATGCCTTTGTGCCAATTCGGTTCAAAAAGCACCGTGCTTTTGCGATCACTCCAATCCGCCATCTCCCTGAATTTTCGATGCGCTTCCGCAGCCATGGAGAAGTCCATTTCGCGGCGTTCCTTGTTGCGTGTTACGAGTTTGCTGGCATTTTCCAGGGCGCTATTTTTATCCACAGAGAGCAACATGCGCACGGCCTCGCGTGCATCGGAGAGTCGCCCGGCGGCATTGATCAGTGGGCCGATGCCAAACACTACATCGGTAATATCCAAGGGTTGCGGACGATTGATCCGCTGGCACATGGCCCAGAGTCCGAGGCGTGGAGCACGATTGAGCCGTTGCAAGCCGAAATGCGCGAAGATTCGATTTTCGCCCGTCATCGGCACAATGTCACAGGCTGTGCTTACGGCAACAAGGTCGAGTAATGAGGCAATTTCTTCTGAAGGGGTGTTGTGATGCAGCGCCAGGGCCTGGGCCAGTTTGAAAGAGATGCCGCAGCCGCTGAGTTCTTTGTAAGGATATGGGCAGTCTTCGCGTTTTGGGTCCAAGCAAGCCACGGCATCGGGCAAACCGCCTTCGGGCAAGTGGTGATCGCACACGATAAAATCAATGCCATAAGTCTTGGCAAGTGTAATTGGATTGTGGCCTTTGATACCACAATCCATGGCGATAATGAGTGTGCAACCCGTTTCGCGGGCGTATTCAACGCCCAAAAGGCTCACGCCGTACCCTTCTTTTTCACGGTCAGGCAGGTAATAATCGAGGTTGGAATGGAAGCCGGAAAGGAAGTCGAACATGAGGGCAACACTGGTTGTGCCGTCC
>JBBQLD010000314.1:0-5908 GCA_038327555.1 Chitinophagales bacterium | reverse complement strand
TATCTCCTCCGACTCCTCCCATGATTAGGATTTGATGTGCTTTTGCGGTGGTCATGATAGATCGGGCCGTACTGGGCTTTACGGTTGTGCCCTTTGCCTCGTAGTCTTTCCAGTTTTTCTCAATCAACACGATTGGTTCTTTACTGCTGTCAAGCGGGTTTTGGTCAATAACCATTAAACCCTCCTCATTTTCTGCCATCGGGTAGTCCATGTCTTTGGGTAGCACGACTTGGAAGATTTTCAACCAGCGCACCACATCCACTGCGTCCATTTCTTCTATCAGCTGGACGAGTTTGGAGCGGCGTATCTCTCGTCCAAACTCCGGGCCTTTGGCCGGGTCGTACAGCCAAGGGGCGATGTAGCCACGCATGGCCTCATTGATCTGGTATATGGCGAGATTTTGATCGATACCGCGCTTCAACCATACACACATGGCAATATGCAAAGGCTCGTACTGCGGATTTACAACCTGTAGGAAATGGTCTTCCTGGTCGGAAGGGTCATCTGTTTTTGGTGGGATGGGTTGCAAAAAGAGGTTGGTTTTGGGCAACAAGAAATCACGCATTTCGTAGAGGTCGCCGCGTGAATAACGCGGTTCTTCGCGCACCATGGTAGGTCGATTTAGCAAATCTGGCACCACAGCTACACTAACGAAACCCGGGGCGAGTTCACTCGGCATTATGTATTCACCGGAGACTTCATAGCGGGTGTGTGAAATGCACTTTGCCACAGCCACATGTCCGAATTGTTCCAAAAGGAGGTGTTCATAGTCCCAATTCGCCACGGCGCGGTCTTTGTGGCGAAGGCGTTCGCTCACGCGGCGATGGTATTCTGTAGGGTCAGTTTCTGGCTTCCGCCCACCAAAGCTGGCATATAGCTGCTCTATTTTTTTGACAGCGGAACGGCTAGTTTCGAGTTTGGAAATGATACCAGCCTCTAGTGGCTCGGCCAAACGATCGAGGTAACTAAGTTCTTCGGGCGCGAATACCGCTTCGATGGCTTGAGCGCGGATGTTGAGGAGGGCGGGGAGTGCTCCAATCTTTTCAGAGGACGTTTCAACTACGGCGGCGCGAAGCCATAGCAGTGCGGGGTTGAGCATGGTGTTGCCCACGCTCGTGATATTTTTTGGAATGGCAAATTGTAAAAGACCAGATTGGGTAAGCCCCCGCGTCGTGTCTCGCAAGATCTGTTGGATGGGAATGGGCAGCCATTCGTTCCCTACCAAATACATCCAGTGGATTTTTGGTGGAAGGTTATCGTGGTCGCGCTCCGAACCTTCGGCTGTTTGGACGAGTATGGAGAGGTTGTCGCCTGCCTTGTGGTCCTCTAGGCCAAGGAACAGGTTGCCAGGGTAAAAACCGCCCAAAGTAGCTTCGCCAGCTGGGCTTGTGTAAGGATAGACCAATGAAATAGGGGTCTCCGTTTGAAAAATATCCGCCTCGTGAAGCCCTTCTTTGAAGGGCAGGATATGGAAAAATTTGTCAAAAGCTTTTTCCATCACTTGCACCGAAACGTAGTCCAACGAAACACCATTGGTAGAAGGAGTGTATGCTTCGGCAGGGATTAACGCTGGAGTTTGCGCAATGGCAGCGGTGGTGAGGAGGATAGGATAGGCTTTGTGCCCGAAATCGCCCTGTAATTGGAACCTCAAAAAACCTCGTTTTTGGGAAGATTCGTATTTGACCACCTCCTCACCAAAGTCCACACGGTCAAAATTCAACACGGAGAACCGATAAGTCGGCGCCATTTTCTTTTTGTCGTTGACCTTTAGGAACATTTCTTGAGCCAACACGGGCAACACCGAAAATGTCGCGTTTTTGAGAAGGTCAATCCGCGCTATAGGGTTCGGTTTGACAGTGTAATGGGTGTAAACATCATCGTAACCTTTGGTCCCATTAGCAATTTCGGTCTCCTCAACCCAGTCAAAACTCACGGTAGCCGAAGATATTTTTTTGTTGAACGCTTCTTCGCAGCCCAAGAATGCCCGAGCAGAATTTTCGGGTACCGGGCCAAAAGGGAAGAACCGTTCCGTACCCGAGAACGCGCCGAAATCGTTTTGAAGCCGAAGGTTTTTTCGGATACCCACAACGTCCACTTTGACCTGAATCTCAGTAATGCGTTGCTTTTTCAGGAAATTATAGAATCCTGTCCCTTTTCCCAACTTGTCTCGTCCACCAAAAGTGACACGGATTATGGGGTTTTTGGCTATTCCTTTTTGTTTTAGATTGTTGTCGGGAACAACAGGAGGGGCATCTTCCTTCAGTGTGATATTTAGGTTGAGCGTGCTGTTGACTTCGCTTGAAGTAATTTTGTTTTTGTCAATATTGGGGGCTACCAGAAGCGCACCGTCGAAAAAGAGCTGATTGGGTGTAAGCGGATCAGGAGTTCCATTATCCCTTTCTCGCATGAAGGTGTTCGCCGTTCGGATGAAACTCCGGCGGTCGCCTTCAAAACAAAGCTCGCGCATCCGCTCTTCCTCGATGTGGCGGATGCTAAGGGTCGGCACGAGGTAGTAATTGTCAAAATCAACAACCTCATTCGGGATTCCGCTGGGCTTGGTGAGCGAAACGGCGGTCTTTTTGAGGGGGTCTGCAGCAGCAAAGAAAGGCAGAGTCCCTGCCCGATAGCGCAGCTGATTCAGGCAATCTCGCGCCATTGCTTGATTGGGGGTACTCTTGAGCATGGCAGCGGAAGCTTTGTTCAGGTAGACTTCCGCCAATCGGATCAGGACGACCTTGGTCTGATCCCGTTGGAAATATTTGTTAGAAAAGGTTTTATCGTTGGTCGGATCGTTGTCTTTGATCCCCAACGCATCGTCAAACGTAAAATAGCACTGGTCTCGGTAATCATAATGGTGGCTACTCCACTTGCTATCTAAGTCAGCAAGGTACTCTGTATCTGTAACGGATGGCTTCGTAGCGCCTTCAAGCAACCATGTTTCTTTATAGTACTTGTCAAGGATTGGGCTTTCGCTGTAATGCCGTTTTTGAGAATTCCTGCTGTATGAGTCGTTATAACCAAGGTTTGCAAAAAGCGACTCGCCCAAACCTGCCTGTGAAGTCTCCAACGTCCAAATGACTTCCGTCGAGTTGTCAATATCCTCAAAGGTTTTTTTGAGCCGGACTTCGTTTGCGTCAGATCGGAAAACGTCTGTACTCTCGTCATATTCCGAGCCATTAAGCGAAAAATCGGAGTTGCCTAAAACCTCATCACAAGCATTTATACACTTCTGCCATTGGCGAGTGTGCAGATATACCCTGGACAGAAAAGCTTGGATCGTGTAGTAGTTGACGGAGGTTTTTGACTTTGTATCCTTACCCTCATTGTTAGGGAGGAGGTTTAGGTAATAGAGGGATTGGGATAGGTCGGATTCAATGCTATCGTACAGGTCTTCCAATGTATTGAAAGTGCTAAACGTTTGACTGGTAGGAGACCATAATGCCAAATTGGGAATAGGAGTCGAGCTGTTTTTGGAGGCGCTGGAATAGGCCGGCAAAAAAGTGTTGGCCAGGCACCAATGGTAATACGCCCTATAAAAAAGAAGTTGGGCGTGGAATTTTGTGTCTAGCGGTGTAGCCCCTGCCTCTTGAGATTTTGTAATGATTTTATTGATACTATAAATACCCGACAAAGCCGGGTAGTATATAGTATCCTGAAGAAACGCCCTTCCTTCTGTCCCCAGCAAGCGATCGTATATCTGACTTACCCCGTCTGTTACACCGCCCACTTTTTTGCAGACGTCAGCTATGAGATCCTCGGCTACCCGCCTTGCTGGCTCAATAGTTTGCAAGGGCAAAAAAGGCGACACTAGAGAGCGGAGTACAAATCCATTTGCTTTTCCACCTTCATCTATGGACAATTTTGGCAAAGCGTAAAAGCCACTTCCCGTGCTGTATTCCACCTTCACGATGTCAGGGAATTCGTTGGCATCTACAATTTTGCCCTCTAACAACAGGTTTATATCAATTTTCCTTTGACCCTCCAATAAGTACAACTGTGGCGATGCAATAGCAAAGCCTAATTCACCCTCCGGTGAAGTATCATCGTCGCCAAATGCCCGAAATGCTCCTACTGGAGGGGTGCTTTTTTCTGAAATGGTGGATGCATTGATGAAATTCGGGGTAATACAAGTATTGCGAATCTCCGCTACCTGCGCCCTAGTCACCTTCCACTGCTCCAAAGTCTTAAACTTAATGGGCTGTCCGTTCTTGTCTTTGCCCGCAAGTAGGGGCGTGTTTTGCTCTATAAGTTCGTCGTTGAACTCCTTGGCAAGCGTGAAAATCAGGTAAGCGTGGTCTGGGTCGGCAGGTCGGCGCTGCAGGCACAACACATGGTCATAATAGAAATCGAGGTGACGGCCAGGTATTTCGTTGAGACTTTCTTGAGCGTGACGGAAAAGGTTAAGAAAGGTGATAAAGAGCGCAATATGTGGTGCGAGCGGGCGTGGTTCTTTCTCTTCTGGCAATTCGAGGCGGGCTGATTCAGCATCGAAGAGTTGCTGTGCACGGGACTTTATGGCCACTAAAATGTTAAAAAAACGCAGAAAAAGGCCGCGTATCTGGTCGCGGTCCGTCAGCGATTCGTCGGGCAAAATGCAGTCATATTCATCGCGGTTGCGCACACCCCAGTGGTGGTCTGAATTCAGGAAAGCACGGTAGGCTTCCGGGCGTAGACCATCGTCCCATGCCTTGTGCCACGCAATGAGCTGCTGGAGCGCGCCCTCGATATCATCGGGTTCGTACCGTTTGTCGTTGTCGCGGCGGATGAGCGTGAGGAGTTCGCCTTTGAGCGGAATGTCTTCCCGCAGGGTTTGGAAATGCCGTTCGATGCGTCGGGCAGTGTCACGCGTAAAGCGCAGCAGCCGGCGGTAGTACTGGCCTTCTATTTCACTGTTAGACTTTTTTCCCTTTTTGGTGGGCTGCCCCTCCAGTGTTAGGCCGAATTCAAGGTCTATTTTCTCATAATCTTTCCGAATCTGATCGGTATCTATGGCGGCAAGAATGGCCATGTAGGTCAGGTTCTCAATTTCCCAAAAGCAAGCCCAATTGTCGCCAGCAGGGCTTTCGGGGCTATGATAGCGCAACATCCGGGCGTATTCGTATGCTGCATTGATGAGGTCTTGTGCAGAGCGGTCGTCGAGGCTAAAATGGCTTGGCGAGAGTGCTTTCACCAAACGGTTCAACTGGCTGGAGCCGTTGCTGCGGAGCGGGTGCTTTATGTGGATCTGGGTTGGCATTTTAAGCTTGTTGTATGGTTGCTTCTCGCTTATAATAGTCGTATACAAAATTGAAGCGCGTATTGCTGGTGCGTATCACGAGATCAAGTTCTATCAGTACCATCCCCTCGGCCACCGCGTCGGTGTGAATGAGGACGTCGCGCAGGTTGACACGGGGTTCGTAGTACAGCACGGCTTTGGTAATCAGGTCTTTGATGTAAGTGATCAGACTAGTGTTAACCGGCTCAAACAGCATGTCTTCCAGATTGCAGCCGTAGTCCGGGCGCATCACGCGCTCACCAGGACGGGTACTGAGCAGGAGCGTGAGGCTTTGCTCGATGTCTTCCACTTCCGACACCATGCGCACGGCGCATTCGGGCTTTTTGTCAAAAGCCACTGGGAACGCCCAGCCGGTGCCGAGGAATGATTTTCGCCTTTGTTCCATGTCAAGGTTACATTTATCGGGTTTACATTGTATTGTTTTGCGATTCCTCAGCCAATCAACACGGTCGCTGCACCCATCGTGATTTGCCCTCCGTGCGCAGTAGTGTCGCCCATTCGAGCCGCTGGTTTTCCGCCGATCAGCACGGTTTGCGAACCCATCACGATGCTGTCCGGCGGGCCTACACAAGTACACATATTGCCCAGTGTGGCGGCTGGAGCGCCTTCAATGAGTACTGTCACCAAACCCGG
>JBBQLD010000313.1:0-5908 GCA_038327555.1 Chitinophagales bacterium | reverse complement strand
CTCGGGCTTCTCCCCGGCGAATGAGTCCCTTGATGCTGCGTACTTCGGGGATATCAAGCTCAGCGGCACCCTTTGTATTTAGGAAATGGATGACCTTTTTGTAAAGTTGGCGGTGCGCTTCGGTCAGGGTATGTTGGGTTTCCCCGAATTCGAGCATAAACTCGGCGTAACGCAGGGCGTCAAAATCATGCACTGCAATGTTGCCAGAAGTCTGGTACGCAACATGAATGTCATGGCCTTGGTCGACGAGTCTTTGGAAGGTGCCGCCCATCGAAATCACATCGTCGTCAGGGTGTGGGCTAAACAGAATGATGCGCTTGAGGGCTGGCTTTGCACGTTCGGGTCGGTGCGAGTCATCTGCATTAGGTTTTCCGCCGGGCCAACCCGTAATGGTGCGTTGCAGGCGATTGAAAATGCGAATATTAAGTTCGTAGGAGTTTGCTTCTTCAATGATCAGATCGCTCAATCCATGTTCATTGTAGTCTTCGTCGGTGAGTTTCAGAATGGGTTTCCCTGTTTTTTGGGCGAGCCAAACGACTGCTTTGCAAATCAAATCTTCGTTCCAGTCGCAAATTCCAGCCAACCAGGGCGATTTCATTTTGGTTAGTTCCGCGGAGGCACTTTTATCCAGAATGACCTTCGTATTCGGGTGTTTTTGCAAAAAAGAAGCTGGCACCGAGTGCGTGACGTCTCCTTCGATGGATTGTTGTACAATATGCGCCTTATGTTGTCCAAACGCGAGAAGATAGATGGTACGTGCTTTAAAAATGCTACCTACCCCCATGGTTATGGCGCGATAGGGTACATCATCTTCGCTCTGGAAGTCTCTAGCGGCATCGTGTCGGGTGATGTGGTCGAGACGCACCATTCGGGTCGGCGACGTTTCCCAAGCTCCGGGTTCATTGAAACCGATATGTCCAGTCCGCCCAATGCCTAAAAGTTGAATATCAATACCGCCAGCGAGGTCAATAAGCTTTTCGTATCGCTCGCAATAGGCGGCCACACTTTCCATGGGCAAAGTGCCGTCAGGGATATGGATGTTTCCAGCAGGAATATTGATGTGGTCAAAAAGGTATTCATGCATGAAACGCCAGTAACTCTGTCGGGCCTCTTTAGGCATAGGATAATACTCATCCAGGTTGAACGTAACTACATTTTGAAAACTCAGGCCTTCTTCCTTGTGCAGCCGCACAAGTTCCTCGTAAACTTTAATCGGAGTACTCCCGGTAGCAAGGCCGAGTACAATTTGTTCGCCTTCCTGCTGTTTTTGGCGGATGGCGAGGGCGATACTTTTGGCAACATGTCGGGAGGCTTCCAGCGGGTCGTTCCAAATCTTGACAGGGAGCTTTTCGAAGATTTTAAGCTCGTATTTCAGATAGACCACAGATTCTTTTTCCTTGATATTCATAGCGTTGTAAAGCAGTTTTTATAGCCCTGGGAAGTGAATTTTATGTTTGGCAGGCTCAAATGTAAATCACTGTACTATTGTCAATCGCCTTATTCTAAGGAACAAGTTATTATTTACCCGTTCCTAAAAAAGAAAACACTACAAATCCTTTTCAAATTAACCTCCTCCAAATCGTGAAGTTATTATTTCATCGTTACTTAGCCATTATTGTTAAAGAGAGCGTATAATATTATCCAAATGGAAATCTACAATCGCCAATAGACTTGTTGCGGTGGAGGGCTTTGAGTGGGGAAATTTGTCATTTTTTCGAATGCCTAGGCAAATTTTGCAGTCGAAATCGGGCATATTCGGCGAAAAATTTAACGAAGGCATTCGGAAAAAAGACTTTTTACCCGCCAAAGCCATCCACCGCAACAAGTCTAATAATGGTCGTATAAGTCGTTGTACTTTTGCGGCCCATTTTTGATCATATTATGCTAAATTATCTCCTACGTCTTGGCGACAATACACTTGTACTCTCTCAACGCCTCAGTGAATGGTGCGGCCACGGCCCAGTGCTGGAACAAGACATCGCATTGACCAATATTGCCCTCGATTTGTTGGGACAAACCCGTATGTACCTCAGTTATGCGGGTGAAATAGAGGGAAAAGGCCGTTCGGAAGACGATATTGCCTACTTCCGCGATGCACCGCAATTCTGCAATTGCTTGCTGGTAGAACGCCCTAATGGTGATTTTGGGCAGACCATTGTCCGGCAGTTTTTCTTCGATGTATTCAATTATTATCAACTCCAGGCACTTCGCCAGAGCGCAGACCAACGCCTGGCCGATATTGCTGAAAAAGCACTGAAAGAGGCTACCTATCACCTCCGATTTTCATCAGAATGGGTCGTGCGACTGGGAGATGGCACCGAATTGAGTAAACAAAAAATGCAAACTGCGGTGAATTTGCTCTGGCCGTTTACGGGTGAGCTGACCACTCCGGATGCACTAGACCTCCAAATGGCTGAGCAAGGCATTGCACCTGACTTACTGAAAATCAAAGTCCTGTGGGAGAAAAAGGTGGCAGAAGTCCTCGAAGAAGCCACGCTTACTTTGCCTTCCAATACCTGGATGCAAAGTGGCGGCAAACAAGGGAGGCATTCCGAGCATTTGGGCTTTTTGCTGGCAGAACTGCAGCACATTCAGCGCACTTATCCGGGGCAGGTTTGGTGAAATTTTAGAGCCTGATTTTTTTTAAACACTATGGAATTAAGAGACACTAAGTGTAAGTGCTTCTTAGTTCCTTGGTGTTTTAAAAATATCAAGGTTTATTACACCACAGCAGCCTCTAAAAGAGTCAGCACCATATTTTCCGCATCCAGTTTTGCCTCAATTCCATACGGAAAGGTAGCCTGATGTGTAACGTGCCCAAACGGAAGGCCATATACCACTGGAATCCCCAGCCCGCCCAACCGGTCGCGCAAAGTATCGGGTAAGGAAAGTGAAGGGCTGTCCTGCTTAGGTTGGCAGTCGTTAAAAACCCCCAGCGCAATCCCGGCAGCTTGCGCCAAATCGGTAGCTTGCAGCAATTGTGTTAACATCCTGTCTAATCGATAAGGCTGCTCACCGACATCTTCAATAAACACAATCTTTTTCTTGAACACGGGTGCAAAGGATGTGCCAGCAAGCGAGGATAGCAGGGCCAAATTACCTCCAGTCAGTACCCCATTAGCCTGGCCCGGCGTGATTACAAACGGTTGATATTCAGGCGGCTCAGATTCAAGACCCTCCCTTTTGGCCACAATAGTGTAGGGTGCTATAGGCTGCATCAATACGGAGCGAAAATGCAATAAAGTATCTTTGGGATAGTCGGAAGCAGCCACCGGGCCATGAAAAGTCACCAACCCTGTGCGCTGGTGAATGGCAAGATGCAAAGCCGTCACGTCGCTGTACCCAAGGAATGGCTTTGGGTTTCGACGGATGAGTTCGTAATCAAGATTGGGTAACAAACGCGCTGCTCCGTAACCGCCTCGAATGCACCAAACTGCGTCAATTTCAGGGCTTTGGAAGGCCCAATGCAAGTCGGCAAGTCGCTCGGCATCTGTTCCGGCTAGGTAGCCATTCTGCGCGCGGAGGCTTTTCCCTTCTGCTATTTTGAAGCCGAACTGCATCAAATTGGCGATGCCTTTGGCCAGTTTTTCCGCGGACGGCGGACTACTTGGGGCGATTAGTGCAATGGTCGCGCCTTCGCGTAATCGTTTGGGCCTGATTAGGCGTGGCCTGGGAATTTCGATATTTTTGGGCATGATGTTGAAGCTGGGAAACGTGGCAGCCATTGCAGCCAGACCGGTAGTTTTAAAAAAATTGCGACGGAGCATTTTGGATTGTGGTAGCGGTTGAGTAGGGGCAAACATTTCCTAGCCGTACACTTCTTTTTTGAGGTTTGTCATTCTGAACGTAGTAAAGAACCTGAGGCCGAAGGCCTAAAATTTCGAAGAAAAAAACTTCGGCCTTCGGCCTCAGGTTCTTCACTGCGTTCAGAATGACAAGCAATTTGTATGCTCAAATTTTCAAAATAAAAAAGTGTACGGCTGAAAAGGCAAACATAATTACCCTGGCAGAATTAGTTCAAACTAAGACTATGTCGTAATGCCTTTTTACAGTCAAAACCTTGGGACATAACAAGCGGATAGGCCGTTACGCTCTAAAACACCGGGAACAAAAAATACTGTCCCAGCCCCACCGCCACACTCACCCCAATCCAAAGCATCAAATTGACTTTGAATAATTGCAGTGCGGCCAGCGAAACCATCACCCAAGTCAGTGCAAGCCCTTGAATTTCAGGAAGATTCGGCGCAATAACCACCTGACCAAGATAGAGGCATAAGCTTAAAATAACACCAGTTACAGCTGCTGTGGCATATTGCAACATAGACTTCAGCGCAGGGTTGGCATTACTGCGTTCGATGAGCGGCGCACCTACGAAAATGAATAAGAATGACGGCAAAAAAGTGTACCAGACGGTTGTGACTAATCCCAAAGTTGCTGCAGCCAGCGATCCTCCAAAGGTATGATAACCAGCCATGAAGCCCACAAAAGCCAACACCATGATAAGTGGGCCAGGGGTGGTTTCGCCTAGTGCAAGTCCATCAAGCATTTCCGGGCGGCTTAGCCAAGCGAATTGCTCCACACTTACCTGAGCCACGTAAGGTAACACGGCATATGCCCCGCCAAAGGTTACAAATGCAGCTTGAGTGAAGAACAGCGACAGCTTTTTCCAAAAATCAAAATTGGGCGCAAATGCCGCAAATGCCGCAAGTGGCAAAGCCCAAAGGAGCAGTGCAAGGCTGATTTGTCGCACAAAACGAGGAGCAGACCAACCGCTACCTTGCACAAAGGTTTTTCGGTTGATGAGGTAAGCCGATTCATCCTGGAGCAGACGCTCCGAAATTTCTACCTTTTTGGGGAGCTCTTCGCCTGCTTTCCTTGAGAAAAAATGGATTGCAGCTCCCACCAAAATTGCCCCAAGGATAATCACCTGGAATGGAAGGTTCAAAACGTAAATGGCCAAAAAAGCACCTACAGCTACTGCATAGTGCAGGGGAGTATGCAGCGATTTTTTCCCAATTTTTATGACCGCTCCGATTACGATTGCAAGCACTGCTGGTTTTAAAAACGCAAATGCTGCTTGCACTGCGGGCAAGTATCCATAGTTGACATACAATACACTCAATACCCACAAAATGACCGCCGAAGGCAGTACAAACAGGATGCCAGCCGCCAATCCACCGCGTACGCCATGCAGCATCCAGCCCATGTAAGTAGCCATTTGCTGGGCTTCCGGCCCGGGCAACAACATGCAGTAGTTCAAAGCATGCAGGAATTTTGAGTTGCTGATCCAGCACTTTTTATCCACCAAAAATTCGTGCAATATTGCGATTTGTCCAGCGGGACCTCCAAAGCCTATGAACCCTAGCCGGAGCCAGAAGCTAAGCGCTTCGCGGAAAGTTGGGGTTGGTGGTGGCGTTTTTAGTTGCAAGCGAAGTGGAGGATTTGTTTAGGACTACGTTACTATTGGCGCGTTCCTAATTGAAAGTTTGTCTGTATATAATCACTCATTCACTCGAATAAACTTTTTCGTTTGAGACCAGGCTTTCCCATCCGAGGCTTCAAATAAGTACACCCCTGTTGGCAATTCGCTCAAATCTACACGTCCTTCAGCGGGTTGGTTTTTGAAAAGGCGCAATCTTTTGCCCGCAAAATCATAAACTGCCAATTGAATGGATGTTCTTCCTTCTATATTGTAATTTAAAACAGCTTTGACCGGATTGGGGAAAATGGTCAAATTAGATGGTCTGGGCTTCGGATTTAAGATGCTGACGGTTGGTTCGGTACAATTATTGCACAAAGCAAGGCGGTTCGGGCGGTACAAAGTTGCATCTAGATGAAATTATGATATGTTATGAATGGCTCAGAGACGCGCAAAATCCAACAGAGTTACAAGACAGCTAAAATGCAA
>JBBQLD010000312.1:0-5920 GCA_038327555.1 Chitinophagales bacterium | reverse complement strand
AAGCAAGCCGAGAATGTTCAAGAGCGTAGATTTTCCGCAACCTGAGGGCCCCATCATGGCAACAAATTCGCCGGGTTGGATTTCGATGCTTACGCCATTGAGGGCGGTGGTTTCCACCTCGTCGGTGGTGAAAAGTTTGTGTAAATTGACTGTCTTTATCATGATTGTTGATTCGTGTATTTGTTGATTCGGTGAGTTGGGGATTTGGTTATTTGTTGATTTGGTGTGCCAGCCCTTGATATGGATGATTTTTCTTAGACGCTTGAGTGGGGAGTGTTCGGAAATCTGTGTCAACTGTCGTGTGCACCCCCTACCCCTGAAGGGGAGTTTATTCGAATAGAGTGGATAATTATTTGTTAATCAATGAATTATGCGTCCAACGAGACAAACTCCCCTTCAGAGGTAAGGGGCGCAACTCACAGTTGACAAAGATTCCCGAATACTCCCCTCCCTGACATTCTAAAAGACATACGTACAAATGCCAAGCTCTGCCATAACAAATCCCCAAATCCCCAACTCCCCAACCCTAATCTATTGTAAATTCAAAACATCCTTATCCCCAAAATTTTCATAGGAACTTGTAATCACTTCCTCCCCCGGTTCCAGACCACTCAACACTTCAAAAAATTGCGGGTTTTTCCGTCCCAGAGAGATGTTTCGTTTGGTCGCTTTTGCACCATTTTCGCTGAGTACATACACCCAATTTCCACCCGTATCGCTGAAAAAGCCGCCCGTAGCGATTAGCGTAGCTTCCGCAGGCTTACCCAATTGGAGCCGTACGGGAACTGATTGACCGCGACGAATTCCCTCCGGGATTTTGGCAAATTCCATATCTACATCAAAACGACCGTTTCGCACCTCGGGATAAACCTTGGAAACAACCAGTTTGACCGTTGTGCCATTGAAATCAAAAGAGCCTTCCAGTCCTGGAAAAATCCGGGAAATATAGTGCTCATCCACCTCCACACGCATTTTGAATCCATTGAGGTCATCAATCTGGCCGATATTTTGTCCGGCAGTGATGCTTGCCCCAATCTCCACATCAACCCGCGAGAGCAGGCCGGAAACAGGGGCCTTGACAGCAAGGTTCGCCAAATTATCCTTCATCATCGTGAGGTTAAGTTTGGTGCGGTTGAGTGTACCTTCCAGTTGTTTGATCTGTATGATGCTGTTTTCTTCCTGGAATTTTTGGTTTTCCACTTCTATATCGCGCTGTCCAACGAGCCTTTCATAGGTGTTTTGTAGCCGTTCAAACTCTTGTTGGCTGACCACTTTATCGGCAAAAAGTTTGTTGCTGCGATCGTAATCAGCCTTGGCTTGTTGGATCTGAAAATCAAGCTCAGAAAGCGTTTTGCGCAGGCTAAACTTGTCTTGACGCAACCGAAGTCGGGTGTTTTCCAACTCGTTGATCAGGCGGTACATCTCTGTTTCGCGGTTCACGAAATCCATGGTCAGCCGTTGATTTTCAAGTTTTAAGATCAAATCGCCTTTTTTGACAGACGCACCGCCGTCCAAGAGTTTTTGCGCCACATAGCCGCCTTCAATCGCATCAAGTTGGTAGGTCTTTAAAGGCTGCACAACGCCTGTAACCACAATAAACTCATCAAACACACCACGCTCTACTTTAGAAACCGTGATTTTTTCGCGGTTCACATTGAGGCTACTCTGGCTGCCATTGAGCACCGTGCGTACAGCAAAAATCAAAAAGCCAATGGTGAACAAGCCGATAGCCAGCCGCTGGAAGGTGAATATTTTTTTCTTGATTGGACGATCCATGGAAACTATGAACTATGAACTATAATCTATGAACTATGAACTATGAACTATAAACTATGAACTATGAACTATAACCTATGAACTATGAACTATAAACTACAACGCCGTGCCAAAAATTTAAAGTGTTGATAATCAGGTTTTTTATCCTTTGTTTACACGTTGCCATCTGTTCAAAGTTGAACGCAGGTGTTCGAAATCGGACACGATCTAAAAAAAAAACTATTGATTTGCATTCGCTGGGCCATTAGCGTTGTCTTTGCGCCAGCAAACAAACTATGAACATGAACGAAGCCTCCCTCCTTATCGTAGATGACAACCCCGGTGTGCTCAGCGCGGGCAAACTTTTGCTCAAACGACACTTCGCTGAGGTGGATACCACCAAAGATCCTGAGGAAATCCCCATCTTTTTGAAAGAAAAAAGGTACGCGCTCATTATGCTTGACATGAATTTTGGCCGAAGTGCCAAAAATACAGGGCAGGAGGGCTTCGACTGGCTGGCGCGTATTTTAGAAATTGATCCTGGCGCTGTTGTGATCTTAATTACGGCCTACGGGGATGTAGAACTGGCTGTTCGGGCCATAAAAAACGGCGCAACCGACTTCGTACTCAAACCCTGGGATAACGAAAAACTGCTCGCCACACTTTCGTCCGCGCTGCGACTCAAAGCCAGTCGCGACGAAAACAACCAGTTGAAATCCAAACAATTGGGTCGAAACCTCGCTGCTGCCAGCGATATGCCGGAAATGGTTTTCCAAAGCCGCGCCATGCAACAGGTCTGGGAAACGGTTCAGCGTATCGCCGAAACAGATGCTAATGTGCTGCTGCTCGGTGAAAATGGGACAGGTAAAGATTTGGTCGCGCAGGCTATTCACGCACAGAGCAGCCGATCCACAGAGAATTTTGTAAAGGTCGACATGGGAGCCATCACGGAATCCTTGTTTGAAAGCGAACTTTTTGGCCATGTCAAAGGCGCGTTCACCGATGCCCGCG
The DNA here is from genome assembly GCA_038327555.1 of Chitinophagales bacterium. Taxonomy (GTDB): domain Bacteria; phylum Bacteroidota; class Bacteroidia; order Chitinophagales; family Saprospiraceae; genus M3007. Next base: position 3,154 of record JBBQLD010000312.1, on the reverse strand, counting down.
AAGACCGCCCAGGGCGTTTCGAGGCCGCCGATGGAGGCACTATCTTTTTGGATGAAATTAGCAATCTCTCGCTGGGTTCGCAAGCCAAACTCCTCACCGTATTGCAAAACCGAACGGTTACCCGAGTGGGCTCCAACCGTTCGCGCCCCGTCAATGTGCGGGTATTAGCTGCTACCAATCAAAACCTATTCGATGCGGTAAAAAATCGAGTATTCCGCCAGGATTTGCTTTATCGGATCAACACGATCGAAATCCAGTTGCCACCCCTGCGCGAACGCATCGAAGATATAGAGCCCTTGGCACAGCATTTTATGCTGGATTTTGCCCGAAAATACAAGCGGCCAGTGCATGGGCTCAGCGCCGCCCTGATGAAAGAAATGCACCGCTACCCTTGGCCTGGTAATATCCGCGAATTGCAGCATGCCGTGGAGCGAGCGGTCATTATGTCAAAAACCGAAAAACTACAGCCCGAGGATTTCTTTTTTCGAGAAGCCGGGCAAAACAACGAAATGGATTTGCCGACCATGAACCTCGACGATATGGAAAAACAATTGATTATGAAAGCTTTGCAAAAATATCATGGCAATATTACAGAAGCAGCCACGGAACTTGGGCTTACTCGGGCTTCACTGTATCGGCGACTGGAGAAGTATCAGTTGTGAGCAGGGTGCTAAAGTCCAACCGATAGTTTCGGTGGTGAGGCCGAGGCCGGAAGCTATCAAGTCGGTTTTCCAGTGCAGGGTGTAGGTTTTTTGTGCTTGGAGCGGTTGGCTGGAAAACAGGATTACGAGGCAAATGGAAAGCCCAATTCTAAATATATTCACTTGTTTTTAAATAAAAAGGTGCAACTCATTCAGCATTCATTTCCGGGTGTTTCAACCGCAATGATTTGGGCGCCACCTCCCACCAGGCATTGCGCAGCGCATCTTGGCAAAGCTCCCATTCGGCTGTTTCAAGGTTGAGATGTGTCCACCATGGGCTCCCCATTTGTTTGGTACCTTATTTTTGTTTGGGCTTAATCGGTCAAGGTGACTTTCCTTTGCCCATAAAAATATCCCAATGGTTGCACACGACCCAAAATCATGGTTTTCCTGGCCCTATCATTTTCACCGATCTGACACGGTTAGGAGGCTCTTTCCCTGGATTCTGGTGGTTTTTGTCTACACTGGGCTAATTGCCTGGCTCGAAATAGAGGTCTGGCAATTGGGTGAAAAAAGTCATCTCCGCAATATTACGATCATGCACACCTTGTTGGGCTTTGTGATCTCGTTTTTATTGGTTTTTCGCACCAATACCGCCTACGAACGCTGGTGGGAAGGCCGAAAACTCTGGGGCACTCTGGTCAATAACAGCCGGAATCTTGCTATGAAACTTTCTGCATTATTGCCCGCTGACAATCCGAACCGCGCTTTTTTTCGCCAGGCTATCCCGATGTATGCAGCTGCACTTAAAAATCATTTGTGCAGCGAAGATACCCGAATCGAACTCTTCGATGATTTGCCGGCGGCAGCCCAGCAAAAAATAGACTTGGAAAAACACATCCCGAACCAGATTGCAGCCTTGATGATCCGTCAGGTGCACGATATGTTAGCGGAGAAGACGATCACCGGGGAGCAATTGCTTTTCCTAAACCTTGAACTGCAATCGTTTACCGATGTTTGTGGTGCTTGCGAGCGCATCAAAAACACCCCAATTCCGTATTCTTACAGTGTTTTTATCAAAAAATTTATCTTGTTTTACGTGGCTACCTTGCCCTTTGGATTTGCCTTCAACCTGGGTTATTTTTCAATACCCATTGTAGGCTTTATCTTTTATGTTTTGGCGAGTCTGGAACTCATTGCTGAAGAAATTGAAGAGCCGTTTGGTGCAGATGAAAACGATCTGCCTTTGAGCAAAATGGCTCGTGGAATTCAGGTACACATTCACGAACTTATTTAAATCTCATGGCAATTGTCCGCTCTTTTTCGATCGCATTGGCTTGGCGTATCGCAATCCTGGGTACTGCCATTGCTGGCGCGGTAGCCGCGCTCATGCTCGAAAAGCCGCAGTTTGTACTTGCTTTTCTAATGGCGGGTATTGCTTTAAGTATGGCTTTCAGTCTGTTCCGCTATGTCAACGACACCAACCGCCGCCTGGCCCGTTTTTTTGAAAGTGTGCGGTACTCTGATTTTGCCATTCGATTTTCGTCGGCTAAAGACAAGGGGGATTCGTTTGCGGAAGTCAATCGCCAGTTTAATGAAGTGCTAGAAGCCTTTCGCCAAACACGCGCTGAAAAAGAGGCCAACCTGCTGTTCCTCAATACTATTGTGCAACATCTCAGCTCCGGAATTTTAGTCTTTGATGCCCAATCAGCCGTACTTGTTTCGAATAGTGCTGCTTTCCAACTTCTGGGGGTGTACCGTTTGCACCACTTGCACGATCTGCCGGAAAGACACAAAGCACTCAGCCAATTTGTGCAGCATCTGACCACCAAAGGCAAAATGTTGTATCAACCGGAGACCAATCGGCAATTGGCAGTACAAGGCGTAAGCGTGAGTCTGCAAGGCCGTGCTGTTCGTCTGCTCACGCTTCAAAATATCCACCCTGAATTACAGCGCAAGGAAGTAGATGCCTGGAGAAACCTGACCAGGGTATTGCGCCACGAGATCATGAATTCCGTTACGCCCATTGTATCGCTGGTAGAAACTGCACAGGAAATCGTTAAACACGATTTGCCCAAAAACCCCGCCACAGACGATCTCAAAGAGGCCCTCGAAGTGGTAGCAGTGCGTAGCCGCGGACTAGTGAATTTTGTGGAAGCCTACCGATCCTTCAGTGCCATTCCGCAGCCTAGATTGGAAGATATTTCGGTTAAAATCTTGTTGGATCGGGTAGTACAATTGGCGGTTTCGGAAAGCAAAGACCTGAATATCAAGATCGAATCTTTCGTGCAGCCCGAAACACTCCGCCTTCATGCCGATGCCGGACAACTCGAAATGGTGCTGCTCAATTTGGTGAAAAACGCCCGCGAAGCCTTAAGCGCATTTTCGCCTACCCCTAAAGAAACTATTTCCCGAAGCACCCCACTTACCACTCAACACTTACCACTTACCACTCAACACTTACCACTTACCACTCAACACTTACCACTTACCACTCAACACTTATCACTTAC
>JBBQLD010000311.1:0-5943 GCA_038327555.1 Chitinophagales bacterium | reverse complement strand
CCCTGCGTTCAGACCGAGGCTGTTGAAGCTGGTGGCTACGGTGCTGAACTGGTTGGTAGTTGGGTCAATGGTACGACCAAATTGTTCCCCGACATTTGCGTTGGCGCTCACATTGGGCAGCCGGGAGGCCTTGGCTTGTTTCTCCGAAAGCATGGCGGTGCGCACATTGGCCTGTGCCTGTTTCACCGTGATGTTGTTGTCTTTCGCGTACTGGATGCAGCGTTCGAGCGACCAGGTATCCTGCGCTTGAACAGTGATTGCGACCCCCGTCGTCATTAAGAAGATGGCGGGTAAGAAGACAAAGCGAGTAAAGGTTTTGGACCGTTGTTGCATATTGATACTGTTACAGTTAGCCTGCCTTCAGCAGTTTTTATCCGAGCGCAAGAGTACGCCACCGGACGTTATCGGGCTAAAAAAATTATATGAAGGGTAAGGATTGGCGGATGAAAGGGGATGGGCCACGGATGCCACGGATGGGACACGGATTTTTTATTTGCTTCGCAAATTGCAGGTTTGCGAAGCAAATAAAAAATCCGTGTCCCATCCGTGGCATCCGTATCCCATTCGCCGATGGCTACTGCTTTTTGCGGACGATCAAGATTTTTTGATCCGATATATCCAGCCAGGCATAGTCATAGATGATGCGGTACAACTTGCCTTCCTTGTTCAGGTAGGTACTGGTGTGGTACTCATATTTGAAACCCGTTCGGGTGAGCACGAGTCTGTCAAGCTCGATGCTTGAAGCATTGCCAGTCATGGTAACTAATATCTCCCGGTTTCGGTGGAGGTAGCCGTCAATTTCGGCCACGGCTTCGCGGGTTGCAAGTCGGTGTTCAGCGTGCCATGCGTTTTTGCAAGTGATTGAACAAAATTTTTTGTCGCTACGGCCATTGAACGCAGCCGTGCAGTGTTGACAATTCAATTTCATGGTGTTTCAAATTGGTTTTAAACGTCTATAAATATAAGGGAAAATTGTAAAAAACGATTTTATCGGAGGTAACGGTTTGCTATCGGATAATAACCGTTAAAAACGATTATTTTTCACAAATTGCTTATTATCAGTTGTTTAGGAAAGGATTTTAGCGATAATTTTGTGGGAAAAGCACCCGTTATGCAAGATAAATTTGTTGAAAATGAGCGGATATTTTTCGGGATTCGTCCCGAAGACCAGGATATAATCATGCTGGTCAAGATGAAGCCTGGCAAATGCTGGCATCCAGACCGTAGGCTGTGGTCCTTGCCCGACACGTCCGAAAACCGCTCCTGGACAGGCCTCACACCCGTCCCGGCGGAGCATCGCCAGCAGGAACAAACCGTTCGCGCACCACACGAAAGCCCTTCAAAGCCACCTGGCCCGGCGGCAGTGCACGAACAAGCTCGAACCCTTACGACCCTTGAGGCTGGTCGCATCTTTTATACAATTGCGCGGGAACGCATCGAAAGGAGGGTTGCAATTAAAGCTATCGGCGACTGCTTCTGGCATCCTGATCGAAAGGCATGGTCGGTACCGGACACACCCGAGAACAGACTGAAAATCAAGGCGATACACACGATGCCTCCCCCGGACAAAGACCAATTAAAAGGATTGGGCGTACAGATGAGTGTTCGGTTGCATCCTGAATCTCCGCAGTGGTTATGCCTCGACCTTCCGCTCGTGCTGATGTCAGAACACCTGCAGACCGTAAAAAACATACACGGTCGCCGTTGGAACCAGCGTTGGATGTGGTGGGAACTACCGTACACGCAACTGACCCTGCGATTTTTGCGGAAGTACTTCGACGGTGTGTTGCGCTGGGATTTTGTGCCGGATGAGGGTGTGCCGGAGCGTTTGGAAGCTGAACCGGAGCACAAGTTCTACCCGGCGCGTAAGGAAACGCAGCCTTCAGCCCGCTACGAGGCCGCTGTGACCGCATTGGAGCAGTGTCTTATGCTAAAACGTTACAGCAGGCGTACGATCAAAAGTTACAAAAATGCGCTGCACAGTTTTATTCTGTATTATGATGATACCAAACCTAGTCAGCTCACACGCAAACAGATTAATGCCTACATCCACCACCTGATCCAGCAGCGGAATATCACGGAAAGTTACCAAAACCAAATTTGCTGCGCCATCAAGATGTTTTACGCCGAAGTCGCCAAGCAGCCAGAGAAAGTGGAGGGTTTGGTTCAGGCAAAAAAGCCGCAAAAAATACCGCAGGTACTTACCGAGGGGGAAGTATCTCGACTGCTAAAGGCGGTAGACAACCTCAAACACCGTTGCATCCTGAGTATCATATACTCCGCCGGACTTCGCTTAGGGGAGCTTACACATCTTAAATTGACCGACATCCAGTTCGATACCCACCGAATATTTGTACGCGATGCCAAGGGGAAAAAAGACCGCTGCACCATATTGGCCCGACGTGCAGAGGAACTGCTTCGCGCTTATTTAGAGGTATATCGCCCGGCACACTGGCTTTTTGAAGGCCAAGATGGCGGCCCGTATAGCGATCGAAGTGTACAAGCCCTTTTTAATGCTGCCAAGGAGCGCTCTCGCATCAATCCTTTGGCGACCACGCACACGCTACGGCACTCTTTTGCCACCCATTTGCTAGAGAAAGGCATGGATTTGCGGAATATTCAGGAGTTGCTTGGCCATGAGAGCAGCAAGACGACAGAAATATACACCCATATTACGAAGAAAAGTTGGGAAAAAATAAAAAGTCCCTTAGACGATTTGGAAATGTAAAATGCTTGCTTACATTTGCCCAGTAAAAATCCCACCATGAACAATCTGTTTTACCCGCAGAAAAACTTCCAAGCGCAGCTTGCCAGCACCTGTAGTCTGGCAAGTTGCGCTTTTTTTCGAGGTGGACTGGGTTGCGTGTATCCAGCGGTTTTGGGTTGGATGGACGCAAGTGGGGAGGTGACAATGCGGGTTTTCACGCAATAGGGGATATGGGGGGAGGTGACGGTTAACCTTAGTTGGGCGAAATTGGAATACCAAATACCCTATAATTGAACCCAAATCACAAACTTTAAACATTCTGTTGTATCTTTTGCTCCTGTCCTTCAAATCCCGTAATTTTGCTCCAAAAACAGGATTATGCAGTTCGCAGATATAAAAAACGATATCGCTTTTCGGAAGATTTTCGGCAACGAGCAGAAAACGGCCCCGCTCATCTCCTTTTTGAACGCTTCTCTGGAGTTGGAGGGGGAACATCAGGTAGCCAGCGTCTCCATTGCCAACCCTTACCAGTTTCCACGCATCGCCGGAGAAAAAGCGAGCATTGTTGACGTTCGGGCAACCGATCAGTCTGGAAGAAAGTTTGTGGTGGAAATGCAGGTGGCCGATAAGACCGGGTTCGATAAACGTGTGCAATATTATATCTCACGAGATTATTCCATGCAGATAGATAAAGGAGAGGACTACCCGCTGCTGCACCCTGCTTACTTCATCGGCATATTGGACTTCCCATTTGCAACTGATACAGACTACCATACGCGTCATTTGATATTGAACAAGGCCACCAACGAACATCTTTTGAAAGACATTCAATTTTCTTTCATCGAGTTGCCCAAGTTCATCAAAGAAATGCACGAACTGGATACGCCGATTGATAAGTGGACTTATTTCATCAAGCATTCAGAAGAATTGAATGTTATCCCTGATTTTGCGAATGAAGATGAAGGGTTGAAAACTGCTTTTATGGAGGCAGATAAGTACCAATGGAGCAAGGAGGAGTTGAAGGCTTATGATAATGTGAGTATTAAAGAGCAGGATGAAAGAGGTGAAAAAGAATTGGTAGCCCAAAAAGCAAAAGACGAAGGAAAAGATGAAAAAGAGATTGAGTTGATTCTTGAAATGGATAAGGAAGGTTTAACTATTCTCCAGATTGCGAGGGTAACAAAAAAGAGCGAAGACGAAATCATGCAAATCCTTGAAAAACATAGAAATAAATAAGAATCGCCCAACTTTGCACTCCCTATCATGCCTCCTAAACGTCGCACATCGTGAGTGCAACCGTTCGGCGTAACTAAAAAACAAAAATAAAAATATGGAAAGTTCAAACAAAAATAGACCCTACAAATCGGGTGACATAAATTACATTTCTCTGTTGACACAGAGATTGGCAAGCAAAGACTTTATGTTTATTGCAAATAACGATGAATCAAATAAATATTTTGATTCAATATTAGAGTTTGACAATAAACTTGACAAAGCGTCAAATTGGCTTTTTCATAAATCTATCACTCTTTACGGTGACGGTGATTTATTGTCCAAAGGCTTATCCAAAATAGCCAGTATTGAAAGCGACAGAAAAAATATAGACGAATCGTATGAAATTTGTAAAAAAATGTGCAGTTGCTTCCAATTCAACGCTTTTAGATTCACCATGCTGCAAGGAGAAGCATATCTAACGATTGTAGATGCTGATTTAATTTCCAAAGATGAGGTTGTAGAAATAATAAACGAATTTCAAGAAATAAACTACCACCGTCTGTCGATAGGAGGGCAAAAGAATCTATCTGTTTTAGGATTGAAAGTTCTTAAAATGGGTCAGTTTAATTCATTGAGTGGAAGCCTCTTATTTCTTACTAATGATTCAATGAAAGAAAAGGAAATACACAATGTTGTTTCTACTGTAAATCTTAGAAGCGACACAATGTTAAAAAACCTAAAGGAAATATTTGGAGATTGGAGAAATTGGGCAAAAATGATTGTCGGGTTTGTTCCATACAAACCAATGAATCTTCGACAGGAGGTGATAACTTTCAATAAAAAAACCAATTCAGTAACGACAACTTTAAACCCTCGTTTGGCATACGAATTTGGGTTTTCATTTGATGATTTGAAATTATGAGTTCAGATGAATTTGAGGCAGAATATAAAGCGAGGTTATAATTATTTGGTTTATCGGTTGGACAAGAATATCATCCAATCCGACCATAGATATATAATGGAAGAATTGTACTTTAAAAAGTATAAAAAGAGTCACAGCAAGATAAATAAAGTGGTAAAGGCATATATAAAAGAAAGCCGACAGTATTTAAGTGAAGACACATTAGAGGAATTGGAAAGCACCTTAAAATACTGTAAAAAAGAGGTTGATATTGAAACGCTTTTGGAGATAGGGTTTATTTTTTATTACTCCCAGAAAACTGAGTTAGAAACAAAATTGTCAAAATATTTAAACGACTAAACTATGTCAATTTCAAAAGAACTTGGGCGATATGCAATGGATTTTGTCAATTCCATAAGAGAAAGCAATTTACAATGGCTTGAAAACAACCAAATCCGTTACCAACATTTGGAAACTGAAAGAAAAATTGCTCAGGCAAAAAGTGAACATGAGTTGTCAAAATTAAAACTCCAATATGAGTCAGAACTTAAACGATTAGGTGCTGTATATCAAGAGGAAGAAAGATTACACAAAAATTACCTTAAACAATCAGATGTTCTTGTGCAAAAATTGTGTGAACAGTATCCTGCAATTTCAAACACTCCCTTTGAGACATTGATTCATCATAGAATTAATACAATTCTTCATCTAATGTGGGAATCAGGAAACCTGAATGAAAGGAATTTCAACGAAAAACGATTAGGGACTTTGCTTAAAACAATCATTGAAGAAACGGAGGATTATGAGATTGTTGCAAGTTCAAGCGGTGTAAAAAAGAGATTGCCAGAGAAAACAATCGGATACATTGAAAACAATCCTATGTAAAACGCCGAACAATCGCTGGCTGTCAAGTACTCCTAAACGTCGCACCTGACAGCCAGCGTAACGTTCGACGAAACAAGAAAAATAAAAAATATAAGTAACTGTTTAGCACCCGCCGGAGGCGGGTTATGAAAAAACTGGATTAAAACATAACTTGTCGCTTCAAAAACAAACGAGTTGGAACTGCCTACCACTGTCGAATCCTGTCATGTTCTTATAAGAAATCTATTAACGATTA
>JBBQLD010000310.1:0-5952 GCA_038327555.1 Chitinophagales bacterium | reverse complement strand
TGAACCGTCGATCTCTGTCACAAAAATATTTTTGGAAAAGGATGGGGCGGAGTCAATAAGTTCCATTTAATCTATTTTTAGAAAGGTTTTATAGTGGTCTTTGGTAAAGTATGCACTGTGGTCGGAGCCGGTTACAAGGCGTTCTGGCCCTCTGTTTTGGCCCTTGACTTTGGGGTGTACATCCCATTCTGAATAACGGATGCGCTTGTTTTGGTCGTTCTTGGCTGGAAGGTGTTTTTCTTTATTTTGAAATTCGCGTCCGCCGACGTATTCCTCTGGGGCGTGACCATTTCGGCGGATAAATTGCAGGGTTTCAAGTACATAAGTGGGTACTTTAGGCGCCGTTTGGGTATTGTCTTGACCAGTTTGCGTCGGTGGCAATGGCTGATCAATGGACTGTGTTTGCTGCTGTCGATGCCAGACAAACCAAGCCACGGCTGCCAAAGCTACGAGCAGAAGCAATCTGGCCAACAGGCGTTTTTGCGGAGAGGGTCTTTGCATTTTGTTGCGGGCCGTTTTGTCTGACAAAAGTAGTCATTGCTTTTATACAAGCAAACTGCCCCGCTCGTCGTGTCAACAAGCGGGGCAGTTTCAAATAATCAAATCCCCATCCCAAGTACTCGGGATCAAAGAATCAATGCCTCAAATTACAACACCTTCAGAAGTTCTTCTTCCAGGTTATTGCGCGGGTTAACGGCTACAATCTTGCCGTCTTTACCGATGAGGAATGTTTTTGGAATAGAACGCACACCATAAACACCTGCGGGTGCAGATTCCCACCACAAGAGGTCGCTGACATGGTTGCCCCAAATCAAGCCGTCTTGTTGGATAGCATCCATCCATCTTTGCTTACCATCTTGTTTGTCAAGCGATACGCTGAAGACGTCAAAACCTTTGCCTTTGTATTTGTTGTACATTTCCACTACGTGTGGGTTGGCTTTGCGACAGGGGCCACACCAAGATGCCCAGAAATCGAGCAGCACCACCTTGCCTTTTAGGGCAGAAAGGGAGTGGATTTTGCCAGAAGGGTCTGGCAGACTGATTTCAGGAGCCATCATACCAACCTGGATAGGTTCACCACCCTGTTGCTTTGCTTGCTGATCGAGCTGAGTTCCAAGTTTGCTGATCAGGTTGGAGAAGTCCGAAGCATACTTTGTACCAGGCATAGAAGCTGTAAGTGCTTTTTCCTGTGCTTTGAATTGTTCCATGTAGGGTTGAGCATTTTGACCAAGCAGTTGGGTGGTCAGGAATGCTTTCATCAAAGGTGTGCAGCTCCGTTCAATGAATGGTTTGGCCTCATCCGGGCCTTTCAACGGGTTTTTGAATAAATCCTGAACAATGCCGGTGTAGCAGCTCAGGGTTTCGGAGCCGGTAATTTTTACATCCATACGGTCAATGGTGGTGAGGTCGCCGATAATTTCAACTACACCTTCTTTGCCGTTGAGGATAAAATATACCTGTTTTGCGCCAATTTTGAGGCGGTACAAACCTTCTTCCCAAGACTTTTCTAATTTGATTTCAAATGCACCAGTTGCATCGCAAGTGGCTCGCCCGAGGCTCACATTAGTGCGGTCAAAATGAGCGAGATCGAGTGTTACCTGAAGGTTAGCAGCGCCTGCCACTACGCCTTTGATGGCGTGGCTCGTGGCAATGTTGCAAGCACCCAGTACTGCGAAAGCCGGGAGCAGGAGGAGAATAAGTGATTTTAATTTGTTCATTTTCAAAAATTTATAAAGAAGGATCGCGCGTTTTGAATCCTTGAAAAGCGCACGAAATTAAAATTAGTCGTTCATGATTTGGGAAAGCGTGGTCTCATAGGTTCGTTGCCAATCCGTTACCGCGCCCCAATCTTCTCCATCTACTGTAATGGATACCCCATTCACGCTCCCTATTTTTTCAAAACCTGCGTTTTCAGCCTGCAAAAAACGTTCAAATTCCGCTTTTTGTTCAATATTAACGGTCACGATCACCCGACTTTGTGCTTCGCCAAAAAGCCAGGCGTCTTTGCGTATATTTGGATTGGAAACCACTTCAAAACCCAGGCCGCGAGGCATTGCACTTTCTACAAGATTGGTGAAAACGCCGCCATCGCTCACATCGTGCGCTGATTCCACGAGTTTCCGACCAATGGCTTTTTTAACCACCTGTTGGATGGAGAACTCTTCTTCCAAATCAAAATATGGGCAAGAACTGTACTCAACGCCTAGCACACCCCGCAGATATTCACTGCTTCCAAGGTCTTCCCGACTGGTACCAATGAGGTAAATGGAGTCGCCTGCACGCTTAAAATCGAGGGTCATCATTTGCGCGTAATCATCCAGCGTGCCCAGCATTCCGATGGTTGGGGTAGGGTAGACCGGCACGGTTTCGCCGCCCTTGGTATATTGATTGTAAAAACTTACGTTTCCGCCAGTTACGGGGGTTTCGAACCTGCGACAGGCTTCACCCATCCCTCGAATGGCCTCGGCAAATTGGTAAAAAACTTCAGGATTGTATGGGTTGCCAAAATTCAGGCAATTGGTAATGGCTACGGGTTCGCCACCAGCACACACAATATTTCGCGCAGCCTCCGCTACGGCAATCATTGCACCTTTATGTGGGTCGGCGTAAACGTAAGCGGAGTTGCAATCAGTGGTGAGCACCAAGGCTTTGCGCGTTCCTTTTACATAGACCACGGCTGCGTCGGAAGGTCGATTGGTCGTCATGGTTCCCGTTTGAACCATGGAATCGTATTGCTGGGTAATCCAGTTTTTGGAGGCCAAGTTGGGCGAATTCCAAAGTTTTCGCGCGGCCTCCAATAAATTTGGGGTGGAGATCTGAGAAAGGTCAAATTTCTCCACCTCGCGCATATATTCCGGGCGTTTTTGTTCCCGAACATACACTGGAGCGCCACCACCCAACACGAGTGGATCGGCTGGAACTTCGGCCACCAGTTTGCCTTCGTAATGATACTGAAGAATATCGCCCTCGATGGTCATGCCAATTTGGGCGCAGTCCAGGTCCCATTTATCAAAAACAGCCAAAATTTCGGCTTCTCGACCCGGCTTCACCACAATCAGCATCCGCTCCTGACTTTCAGAAAGCAAGATTTCCCAATCTTTCATATTCGCTTGACGGGTAGGGACTTTGCTCAGGTCGATGCGCATACCGCAGCCCGCTTTGGCACTCATTTCGGAGGTTGAACAGGTGATTCCAGCTGCACCCATGTCTTGCATCCCGACAATGGCCCCGGTAGTAATGGCCTCCAAAGTGGCCTCCAACAACAATTTTTCTTGAAATGGATCGCCAACTTGTACTGCCGGCAAATCTTCATGGGAATCTTCGCCCAAGTCAGCAGAGGCAAAAGTGGCCCCGTGTATGCCATCTTTGCCCGTGGCTGAACCAACAATAAATACTGGATTGCCAGGGCCGCCCGCCGTAGCACTCACGGTTTCACCCGCTTTCACGATCCCCGCCGACATGGCATTCACCAAAATATCGTGATTATAACAGGGCATAAAATACACCTCGCCGCCCACCGTAGGCACACCAAAGCAGTTGCCATAGTCGCCGATACCTTTAACTACGCCCCGAATGAGGTTTTTCATACGTGGCGTGTTGGGTGTTCCGAATCGAAGCGAGTTGAGTGCGGCAATAGGCCGAGCCCCCATGGTGAAAATATCGCGGTGAATACCACCCACGCCAGTTGCTGCGCCTTGATAGGGTTCTATAGCAGAGGGGTGGTTATGGCTTTCGATTTTGAACACACAGCCGAGGTCGTCGCCGATGTCTACAAGTCCTGCGTTTTCTTCACCGGCGCCCACGAGCAAGCGTTTTCCGCTGCGGGGCAAGGTTTTGAGTTGAAGGATGGAATTTTTGTACGAGCAGTGCTCGCTCCACATCACCGAAAAGATGCTGAGTTCGGTAAAATTGGGCATTCGGCCCAGAATTTGCTGAATTTTTAAAAATTCATCGGCAGTAAGGCCGAGGCTTTTGGCGGTTTCGACGGTAACGTCCATGAAGAGGTAGTGCTGAGCGAGAGATTTTTGAAGCCACAAAAGTAGTACGAGTAAGGGGTGAATCCCAACGAAATTGCGCAATACCTTTGGGCTTTTAATTTTGATTGAGCAATTATATATTGAATTGCAATCTCTAGCCCTGCATCGCAGCGTGCCAAATTTGTCAAATTTTACCTTGGCCCAGACGACCACAATTTGACAAACAAAGATGCCTCCCATTGCTTTACTAGTCATTGATATCAAACAAAAAGCCCCTTACCAAGGGAGGCAGGGGGCTAAAGGGAATAAGCGTGCAAGAATTAATGCGTGTTTTTTGCTTTCAAATGCGTGTCTTTTCGGGGCTGAGGTTGATTATTTATGTCGGTAATTTTAGAGACGTGAACATGAATTTCCTTTTTTAAACACAAAAACCACAAAAGGGCACAAAGGCGTTGCACTGTAGTTTTTGTGGTTAAAACAACCCCATTCAGCTCAAGCCCTTTCACATGTTCTAAAAAACCTCAACCTTGCAGCCCTAATATTGTTCGGACGTTCATACCTCATACCTCATACTTCATACTTCATACCTCATACTTCATACTTCATACTTCATAGTTAAAACCTCATAGTTCAAAGAAAATGATCATCGTACAAGACAAGCTAGTAAGTGATGAGGTGGTAGAGCAGCAGTTTATTTGCAATCTCTCCGCTTGCAAGGGTGCGTGTTGCTGGGAAGGCGACTACGGTGCGCCATTGGAAAAAGATGAACTTGCTATACTGGAATCCATCCAAGAAAAAATAAGACCCTTTCTTAGTCCTGCGGGACTTGCCGCCATTGAAGCGCAGGGGCCATACCAGTGGTTTGAAGGCATGCAGGACAACGGAACGCCGCTGATCGATGGTGGCCCCTGCGCTTACATGTCCTACGATATGCTAGGAATTGCGCAGTGTGGCATTGAAATGGCTTGGCGGGCCGGCGAAATTGACTTTCAAAAACCTATTTCTTGCCATCTTTACCCAATTCGAGTATCGAAGTATGAATATTTTGATTCTGAGACGCTTAATTATGACCAATGGGATATTTGTTCTGCAGCCTGTACCTTGGGTGAAAAAGAACAAGTGCCTGTATATCAATTTGTAAAAGCGGCGCTTATCCGTAGATTCGGCCAAGATTTTTATGATGAGTTGGATGGGGCAGCGCAGTTTATGAAAAAGGTTGATGAAGTTGATAAGGGTTGATGAAGGTTTATTTTTTGATTCCAAAAACGACAAATCCCTGCATTTTCGAGCCGAATTATAAACCCTCATCAACCCTTATAAACTTCATCAACCTTTTGACTCAACCCTTTGTTAATCCCCGTATTTTTGCCCAGTCAAACACAATCTCTTGCTTTGCCCTCCAACGTCCAACATCCAACGTCCAACGTCAAATTGATCGAATGCCCGCGTGATGCGATGCAAGGGTTGCACGATTTTATTCCGACGGAAACTAAAGTTACTTACATCAACCAACTATTGCGTGTAGGTTTTGACACCCTTGATTTTGGTTCTTTTGTCAGTCCCAAAGCCATTCCGCAAATGCGCGACACGGCGGAGGTACTGAGCAACCTGGATCTCAGCACAACAAAAACCAAATTGCTGGCCATCGTCGCCAACGAGCGCGGTGCAGAAGATGCCTGTCAATTCCCCGAAATCCAGTATTTAGGTTACCCCTTCAGCATCAGTGAAACCTTTCAAAAACGCAACACCAACGCCACAATCACCGAAAGTGTGGAGCGTACCAAATTCATTCAAGATCTGTGTACAAAACATGATAAGGAACTTGTGCTCTACATCTCTATGGGCTTCGGAAACCCTTACGGCGACCCCTGGAATGTTGAAAACGTGCAGCGTTGGGTAGATGCCCTGGTGCCGCTTGGAATACGTACTTTTTCGATTTCTGATACCATTGGATGTTCTAATCCGGAGAATATAT
>JBBQLD010000309.1:0-5954 GCA_038327555.1 Chitinophagales bacterium | reverse complement strand
GGAATGCTAAACGCGAGCAGAAGCATCGGCAAAAGGGATGCTAAACGCATGGGAAGGATGAGTTTGGTGAAAAAAAAGATGAAAACCGGTTGTCGCCATTTAGAGTTAAAGGGCGCTGCAAGGGATTAAAACAAAAAGGTGGGCAGCTTTTGTGGGGGCAAGATACACTGCTCAGCTTTTTCGCTTCTTCGCGTTTTGCGAAAAAGGCAGAAAAAAGTGTCGGGTTTTTGTCATTTGGATAAAAAAGGGAATTGTCGCAAGGCACTTACGCGGAATAAATATCAAAGCAACGGAAGGCGCTAATGCTCAAAGATTGTGCCGATCTGTGTACTGCTATGCTCATGGAGCAGGAAATCACCCCTCGCTCGTAAACGAAAATGTGATTTTAGGGAAATTCTCTTGAGCAGTTTGTAAAATCCATTGGGTTTCGGCGAGGAAAACCAACTGTCCCTCGCTGTCCTTGGCAATGTCGCGCTTGCGTCGATCCAGAAATTCGGCCATTGCTTTCGGGTCAGACGAGCTGACCCAGCAGGCTTTATACAAACTCACGCCTTCATAGCGGCATTTCGCATTGTATTCGCTCTCCAACCGGTGCTGAATCACCTCAAATTGAAGCTGCCCTACTGTGCCAATAATTCGTCGTCCATCGCTTTGGCGGGTGAACATTTGCGCTACGCCCTCATCCATTAATTGCACCAGGCCTTTTACGAACTGCTTTTGCTTCATCGGGTCAGCATTTTCAACATACCTGAATTGTTCTGGCGAAAAGGAAGGAATGCCTTTGAAATGCAATAATTCGCCTTCGGTCAAGGTGTCGCCAATTTTGAAATTCCCGGAGTCGTACAAACCCACCACATCTCCTGGATAGGCTTCTTCCAAGAGCGTTTTTTTAGAGGCCATAAACATGGTTGGGTTAGGAAATTTGAATTCCCGCTCCAACCGAATGTGCCTGTAATTTTTGTTTCGCTCAAATTTTCCAGAACAGATGCGTAAGAATGCAATCCGATCGCGGTGCTTCGGGTCCATGTTCGCAAAAATTTTGAACACAAAACCACTCATTTTTTCTTCCTCAGGTTTTACTTCGCGCTCCTCGGTGTGGCGCGATAGGGGAGTGGGGGCAATTTCAACAAAACAATCCAAAAGCTCTTTCACCCCAAAATTATTCACAGCAGAGCCGAAAAATATCGGGCAAATTTTTCCGGCGAGATAGTCTTCTTTGTTGAATACAGGGTACACCGTTTCCAGTACTTCCACATCATTGCGTAGTTCTCGGGCCGCACTTTCTCCGATTCGCTTTTCCAAATCCGGCGATGTAAGGTCTTCAAACACAATGATTTCCTCGTCTTCTTGCTTGCCATGCGGGTTGAACAGCACTAGCTTTTTTTCGTAGATATTATACACGCCCTTGAACCGCTGCCCCATGCCAATCGGCCAGGAAAGCGGGCAAACACGCACGTCCAGCTTCTGCTCGATTTCGTCCAGCAGGTCAAAACCGTCTTTACCTTCCCGGTCAAGTTTGTTTACAAAAAAGATGATTGGGGTGGCGCGCATTCGGCAGACTTTGGTGAGTTTTTCAGTCTGTTTTTCTACCCCATTCGCTACATCCACCACCACGATGGCCGAATCTACAGCCGTCAAAGTCCGATAGGTATCTTCCTGGAAATCTTCGTGACCAGGGGTGTCCAGAATATTAATTTGCAGGTTTCGATATTCAAAACCCATCACAGAGGTACTCACCGAAATGCCGCGCTGCCGCTCGATTTCCATGAAATCAGACACCGTGCTTTTTTTGATTTTGTTGCTTTTTACCGCCCCGGCCGTCTGTATTGCTCCGCCAAAAAGCAGTAGTTTTTCAGTCAAGGTTGTTTTGCCCGCATCAGGGTGGGCTACGATAGCGAAAGTGCGACGGCGGTGTAGTTCGGTAAGGAAGTTGGACACGATAAAATAGTTGTATGTTCTGGGAGTTGTGTCAAAAGGGTTGACTTACCCTTTTGGCACAATCCCCAAAACCTTGTAGGTTTAAAACGGGCGCAAAAGTAGCAAGAATGGCTGGGAAAAGTAAAAGAGGTTCCAAAGTTCTTCCCCTCGTCGCATATTTAACCCAAAGATATTTTGTACAAAAGCCATGCAAAATGTCGCGAACTTTGTGGCGTTAAACTTTATGGAACGGCATCTTTTGGCAAGGATTTGGCAGGAGAATACTTGGACACGGATTTATGCGATAAAACGGACAGAAAAAGATTTTATCCGTGAAAATTCGTCAAATTCATTCAATCCATGTGCTGTTTTTTAGATTAATCTATGTTCCAAAAACTGATTCAATATGACAAATTTTCGCCTCCTCTTAGTCCTCTGGGGCATTTTAGGCTGGGTTGCCGCTGCTGCACAGCAAGACCCTATGTTTACCAATTACCATTTTAACGCGCTGGTTTTCAATCCCGCCTACGCAGGCAGCAACGAACACCTGACGCTCAACATTGCGCACCGACAACAATGGCTGGGCTTTGATGGGGCGCCCATTACCCAAACGCTAACTGCACATACACCCCTCCGAAATGAGCGGGTCGGGGTTGGCTTCGCGCTGACAAATGATAAAATTGGTCCAGGTGGCTCCACCGATTTGGCTGCATCTTACGCATATAGAATGCAGGTTGGGCCGAGCAAAAAGTATAAACTTTCGATCGGACTCCAGGCCGGTGTGGCCAATTGGCGTGGCAAATTTAGTACGATCACCGTGGAGGACATTGAAGATCCTTCGTTTGCTCAAGATCAGTCCCGTTGGTTGCCCAATTTTGGGGCAGGAGCGTACTTATATGGTGAAAAATTTTACCTCGGCCTCGGTTGTCCAAGCATTTTAGAGCATGATTTGCGTAAAACTAAGAATGATACGGAAGGTCTTTTTGCTAAAAATTACCGCAACCTTTATCTAACAACGGGGGCGGCATTTCCGCTCCAAGGAGGTCAACTAGTGTTTAGGCCTAGTCTTTTGGTGCAAAATGCAGGGTTCCTAAGTGATGTGAAAAGTGAAACACCAGGTCAGAACATTGGCGCACCCATGTCGGCAAACCTTGGTGCGGCAGTTTTGTTTCGTCAGCTATTCTGGGCAGGCACCTCGTACCGCACGGCTTTATCTGGCAAATCTTCCCACGACTCCGCCAATTTTTGGTTTGCCTGGTCATTGAGGAACGGAATGCGTTTTGGGGCATCCTATGACATCACCCTCAGCAAAATCCGCACCGCCAGCAGCAACTCCTTTGAGATTATGCTTGGCTACGAATTTGATGTGAAGGTGAAACAGGTAACCTCGCCTAGGTATTTTTAATTGGGATTGTGTCAAAAAAGAAAGGGCTAATAAAACTATGAAAAATATACTCTTCTATCTATTTATACTCCTCCCCGCGCTCCTTGTTGCTCAATCTGCTCGCCTAAAACGGGCTAATGAGGCCATGCAAGACCTTGATTATATGACCGCAATTGTAGCATACCAGCAGGTTCTTCAACGAGAAGACCTGCCGGAGGCTAAAGTCGGACTTGCTGAGTGTTACCGTAAAATAAACGACACCGAAAACGCCGAATACTGGTACGGCCAAATTGTACGCCTGCCCAATACCAAGCCAGTACACAAGCTCTATTACGGAATGATGCTTCAGGCCAATGGCAAGTGTGATGTAGCCCGGCTTTGGCTTAAACAATACGAAAAAGAAGCCCCAGACGACGCTCGTGGTCAATTTTTGGCTAAGGCCTGTGACATGGAAGAAGAGTTGCTCACCAAAAATAAAGGCATTTATCAGATCAACCACCTGCCTTGCAATTCTTCTTATGACGATTTTGGCCCCAGCATCGTACACGGTCAACTCGTGTTTGCTAGTGATCGTGACCTCGGAACGGCCATCAAACGTACCTCGATGTGGACTGGAAATCCGTTCTCTGATCTCTATGCCACGCCGCTAAAAACCGACCAGTCCGGTGACATTGCTTCGGCTCGTTTGGAGAAATTTTCGAATAGTGTGAACACCCGGTTCAACGAAGCCGCCGTGTGTCTTGCTCCTGACGGACAAACGATTTATTTTACCCGAAACAACTTTGACAATGGCAACACGGAGCGCAGCGAGGAAGGGTTGGTGAAACTAAACATTTTCTCTGCGCAACGCAATGCTGAAGGCAGCTGGTCAAATGTGACGCGCTTGCCCTTCAATTCAGCGGAGTATAATTCTGCACATCCTAGCATGAGCCCAGATGGCAAACGGCTCTATTTTGCCAGCAATCGCCCGGGTGGATTTGGCGGGATGGACTTGTATTTCAGCGAATTAAACAACAGTATTTGGAGTGCGGCCATCAATCTTGGCCCTACAATTAATACCGAGGGCAACGAGATATTTCCTTTTATAGACCCCAATGGCCGATTTTATTTCGCCTCAAATGGCCACTTGGGACTAGGTGGTCTGGATCTTTTTTATAGCACTCCTAAAGGCGAAAAGGACTGGAATCAACCTATTAATCTTGGAGCCCCGCTCAACTCCACGCACGACGATTTTGGCGTTTGTTTTGGCGGCGACCTGTCCTGGGGCTTTTTTACCTCCGATCGGGATGGTGGTGCCGGGCGAGACGATATTTATGCGTTCTCTAAAAATGCTTCACCCGTCGAAATTTATGTTTTTGACACCCAAACGTTAAAGCCCATCAGCGGAGCTGCTGTGCTCAATTCGCTTACGAACCTGGCCCTAACCACTAGTTCTGAGGGTATTGTTGCTTTCGACATGCGTCATGCGGACTGCGCCGACTTTTCTACGGCTAAAAAAGGTTACGAAGCGACGGTAAAAACGGGTTGCACCGGAAATGAAAGCGAGGTGCACGGTCAAATCACACGCATAGAAATCGGCTTGAATAAACTTGGAAACTTCAGTGTACAAGGCTTGGTTTTTGATATGCGGGATGGTTTTCCTGCCAATGGTGCAAAAATGATTTTGACCAATGATTGTGGCAAAATTGTCTCCGAACCCATCATTACGGGCCCCGATGGCAGGTTCAAATTCAAACTCGACAAGAATTGTTGTTACACCCTCCGCGCCGTGCAGGATGGGTTTATTGCGGGCGTAGCGGAAGGGATTTGTACCAAAAATCTGACACAAAATCCAGCATTTAAGGTAAACTTAAACCTTGAGCCTTACCGTGATGCGGAAGGATTCATTGTAGATATTCCAGAAAAAAAAACCGTTCAGGCTGGGCCGAGTTACAACGATCTCACGGGCCTGTATGAAAACCCGGATGGCACTCCCGCTACCTTTGATTTGGGTGATGGCCTCTCCGTTCGCGACGGCGTGCTTTACGATAATGGTGCCCCAAGCCAACCCAGCGAAAGCATTTGGGAACGTGGCGCTGAAGGCTTCTTGATCAATTTATACTACGATTTTAATGCGAACAACCCAAGTGAAGCCTCTTTCCCGGAACTTAAAAAGCTACTGAAAACGCTTCGGCAAAATCCTGATTTTCAGGTTGAAATCGCCTCTTATACCGATGCACGTGGTTCAGACGAATACAACCTCAACCTCTCCCAGCGTAGAGCCGACTCGGTGGTGGAATGGCTGGTCAAACAAGGCGTCACACGCGAACGGCTCACGCCACACGGCTATGGAGAAACCAAACTGGTAAATAAATGTGGAAACAGTGTACAATGCGAAGAATCAGAACATCAGCTCAATCGCCGCACAGAATTTTTAATCATTGGTACCAGCGGAATTAGTAATTCTAAGCCACAGTCAAAGCCTAAAACAGCACCTTGCGAAGGCTGCCCTTTTTAGTGATAGACTCCATCACTTCATCACCCCATCACTTCATCACCCCATCACCCCATCACCCCAACACCCCATCACATCATAACCCCATCACCCCATCACCCCATCACTTCATCACCCCAACACATCATCACACCAAAAAACAAAAAATCCAACGAACTA
>JBBQLD010000308.1:0-5983 GCA_038327555.1 Chitinophagales bacterium | reverse complement strand
TCATCACCCCATCACTCCATCACTCCATATTATGCAATACGACGTTACAGTCATTGGTTCCGGGCCGGGCGGTTATGTGGCCGCCATCCGTTGCGCCCAGTTGGGCTTGAAAGTTGCCATCATTGAGCGCTATCCCGTTTTAGGGGGTACCTGTCTCAATGTGGGATGTATCCCATCCAAAGCACTGCTTGATTCTTCCGAACATTTCCACAATGCGGCGCATAGGTTTACGACCCACGGAATTGATTTGAAAGATTTGAAGGTTAATATGCCCCAAATGCTTCGGCGAAAAAATGAGGTAGTACAAGAAAATAACAAGGGTGTGGAGTTTTTGATGAAGAAAAACAAGATTGACGTGCTGTATGGCCATGGTTCTTTTTTGTCTAAAAATCGGGTAAAAATTACAGGTAAAAGCGGAGAAACCAAAGAAATTGAAACCCAGAACGTCATAATTGCTACAGGATCGAAGCCGATTGTACCAGCTAATTTCAACTATGACAAAACGCGTATCATCACGAGTACCGAGGCACTAAACATTGAAAAGGTGCCGGGATCTATGGTCGTAATTGGCGGTGGAGTAATTGGGCTGGAAATGGGCAGTATATATGCACGACTTGGAACCAAAGTTCATGTGGTGGAATATTTAGATCGCATCATTGCAGGTATGGATTCAGATTGTAGCCGAGAATTGATGAAATCGCTCAAAAATCTGGGCATGGAATTCCATTTGCGTTTTGGTGTAACTGAGGTAAAAGCGGCTAAATCAAAAGTAACTGTAACGGCAAAAAGTCGGGATGACGAATCAAAGACCCTTACTTGGGATGCAGATTATTGCCTGGTGGCTATTGGCCGAAAGCCTTACACCGATAACCTTGGGCTGGAAAATATAGGCATTGTGGTAGACGAAAAAGGCAGAATTCCTGTGAACGATCATCTAGAAACCGTCGTGCCGGGTATTTACGCCATTGGTGATGTGGTGCGCGGTGCCATGTTGGCGCACAAAGCTGAAGAAGAAGGGGTGTTTGTGGCTGAAACTATCCTTGGACAAAAGCCGCATATCCATTACAACCTCATCCCTGGTGTAGTATACACCTGGCCCGAAGTTGCGAGCGTGGGCTACACCGAAGAACAACTTAAAGAGGCCGGTACGGCCTATAAATCCGGCAAATTCCCTTTTAAAGCCTTGGGGCGTGCCCGTGCAAGTATGGATTTAGACGGCATGGTGAAAGTGCTGGCGGACAAAGAAACGGACGAAATCCTTGGCGTACACATCGTGGGCGCGCGCGCGGCGGATATGATCGCGGAAGCCGTAGCGCTTATGGAGTTTAGGGCTAGTGCCGAAGATGCGGCTCGAATGAGCCACGCGCACCCGACGTATACGGAGGCGTTTAAAGAGGCATGTATGGCGGCTACCGGGAATCGGGCCTTGCATATATAGCAAAAATAGTGCTCCTAAAATTTTAAATACGACTTTGTCTACCTTCCGAATCACCTTCACTCGCGCGGGACAAACCTTTTCTGCCGATCTTTCAAAACCCATTGATCTGTCCATTCCCTTACGTGATGGAGCAGAAAACCCGAACTGTTTTTGGGCTCCTATGCCCGAATTTTCGCCCTTTCGGGCCGGTGATTTTGTGGGAAGCACCGAAGCGGGTGGGGCGGTCAATTTTTTCAATGTTCGGCTCAATCCACACGGCAACGGTACCCATACCGAATGCGTGGGCCATATTGCTCGCGAGCGGTTTGTACTGCGGGAGTGCTTACTCGAAGCTCATTTTCTTGCCAAGATCGTTAGTCTCTACCCTCGCCGTGCTGACGACGGAGATCGCGTGATTTTTCAAGACCAGTTGGAAGAGGTTTTTACTGAAAATGAAGCACAGGCCTTGATTATCAGAACCTTGCCGAACGACGAATTGAAGCTTCACCAAAATTACTCTGGCTCCAATCCACCCTATCTGCACCACGAAGCCTTGGGGTTTTTGGCCAAAAATGGCGTACAACACCTGCTCCTGGATTTACCTTCCGTAGATCGTGAAGAAGACGGCGGTCAATTGCTGGCCCACCGCGCTTTTTGGCAATACCCGCATGCTACGCGAACCCATGCCACCATTACGGAAATGATTTTTTTGCCGAATGCGGTACGCGATGGGCTTTACCTTTTAAATCTTCAAACTACCTCCTTGGATCTGGATGTTAGCCCGTCAAAGCCAGTGGTTTTTGAATTGGTAGCGATATAGGTTGCCACGAATTCTACCAATTTTCACCAAATGGCTATTCGTGAAAATTTGTGCAATTCATCGGTACTTATATCATTTATCGTCCCCAAAAAACGAAATGATCTTCTCTGCGAGTTCAATACCAATATAGGTCTGGGCTTCTATCGTGCTGGCACCGATATGCGGGCTGCAAGACACTTTTGGATGGCGAAGCAAGGCTTCCACAGGCGTTGGTTCATTTTCAAAGACATCGAGACCTGCACCGCCTATTTTTCCTGAATTCAAAGCATCAAGCAGTGCCATTTCGTCGATAACCCCTCCACGAGCGGTATTGATGAGAATGGCTCCGGTCTTTAATTTTTCCAGCTCGGCAGCACCCAAAAGTGGTTTTCCGATTCCTGGAATGTGAAAACTAAGGATGTCTGATTCGCGTAAAACCTTTTCCAAAGACTCCGTAGAAATGGTCAGGCTTAGTTTTAGATCCTGATGATCACCGAGTTGAATGCCGATTTCAGCTTCGCTAACGAAGGGGTCGTGGGCACGCACGTGCATCCCGAGGCCGAGCGCGATTTTGGCAAGTTCTTGCCCGATTCGACCAAAACCTACGACGCCAAGCGTCTTTCCTTTAATTTGGAAGCCAGATTCAGCATCTTTTTTGAGTTTTTTGAAATCGCCACCTACAGCTAATTCGCGATTGCTGCGCTGAAGCATCCGGGCGAGGGTGAAAATATGTGCAGCAGCCAGCTCAGCCACTGCGCGCGACGAAGCTTTAGGCGTATTGAATACCTGTATTCCCTTGCTCTGTGCATATTCTACATCAATATTATCCAGCCCGACTCCGCCGCGACCGATAATTTTTAGTTTTTTAGCAGCGTCAATCACCGCTTTCGTCACCTTAGTAGCACTCCGTACAATGAGCACATCATAATCAGCAATACCCGCAGGTAGATCGTCTTGCGCAATTTTTTCTTCGCTAACCTGATAAGAGGCCTCTTCTAACAATAAAAGGCCGTCTGGATGGATGCCGTCGTTGGCGAGTATTTTGATCATAATTTATGTGGTAGTGTTTCGAAAGTTCAAAGGTAGGAAACCAATTCGCGAATGAGCAACCGCATCTTTGGTTCTGCGGCTTGTGCAGTAGAAATAACTTCCTCCAGCGTGGTGACCCGGATGGCCGAACGCGGGTAAGAGACGTTGCTAACGAGGGAAATCATTAATACCGGCAAATTCATGTGCCGCGATACCAATACTTCAGGGATAGACGACATGCCAGTACAGTCGCTCCCAAGATTACGTAGCATCGTGTATTCGGCGGGTGTTTCCAAATTAGGTCCAGACAGCGCAGAATACACGCCTTCAAACGCGCGGATATTGTGGGCTTTTGCGAGCTTCAAAGCCAGCTGGCGCAAACCTCCGTCGTACGTATGCAACATATCGGGAAAACGGGGGCCGAGCCTTTCGTCATTAGCGCCCCGCAAAGGGTTTTCAGGAAGTAAATTGAGGTGATCGCTAACCACCACAAGATCGCCAGCGCGGTAGTGTGGGTTCACTCCACCGGATACGTTTGTGATGATAATTCGTTGAATATCAAGAAATTTAAGCACTCGAATGGGGAAGGTAACCTGCTCCATTGTCCAGCCTTCGTACCAGTGAAATCGACCGGCCATAACCACTACAGGGTGATTGCCCAGGCGGCCAAAAACGAGTTTACCTTTATGGCTTTCAACGGTGCTTTGCGCAAAGTGAGGGATTTCGCTGTATGCTATTTCTTCCTCGACTTCGAGGTCGTCGGTCAGGTTTCCAAGGCCTGTACCCAACACCATTCCAGTTTGGGGTTTGAAATCGGTGCGGCTGCGGATAAAGGCAACAGCTTCCTGAATTTGCTCGTAAAGCGACATGGCTTAAGTATATTTATAAACCGTAAAGTTCGGGCGCGCTGTGCTTATTTTACATTTAATAAACGTCAGTTTTAGCTTTCCACCGAATCTGCGTAGCAAGGACTTTTCGGTAAAAAAAAGAGAGCCGAGACATTACTGCCCCGGCTCCATGAAAACACCTAAAACCCTATTAACTAACCTTATGAAAACTCAATTTTTGGGAAGCTGGACTTCCATACTTTGTAGTTTAGACTTTTGAAATCCAAAGCCTGGAAGACCAAGATCTAACGTCTACAAAACTAGCCTACCTGAATGTTTTTCGCGATCGGCTTAGCCTCTTCTTTTTTTGGAAGCACTACATTTAGCACTCCATTATTATAAACAGCCGAAATTGAATCTTGGTTCACTGTAGTCGGCAATTTAAACGAACGCTTAAATGATTCATAGCGAAACTCTCGGCGAAGGAAGCGGTCTTTGTTGGCAGAAGCTTCTTTGGTTTTCTCTTCGCGATTCGCCGTAACAATCAGGTTGCCGTTTTCAATATTGAGCACAAAGTGCTGTTTTTCAAAGCTTGGCGCCGCTAAATCTATTTTAAACGAATCTTCGGTCTCGGTCACATTTACTGCTGGTTGGCTGAGGTGTGCGTCGGTTCCGACAAACTCTCCGATGCCGCGGTTAAGCAATTCATCAAAAAAACCATTGGAAAAGAATTTAGTTGCGGGGAAGGGCTGAACTTTTACGATACCTGTCATTTTTTTACAAAATTTTGATAGTGAAGGTTGAATGAGTTGGTCGAAGCGAAACTTGTGATGCCGTTTCAATTGCCGACAAGACTCTTTATTCAATCCTTGTACCATTTGGAAAAAATGATTGTTTTGGCTGTTTTCTGAAAGCGTTAAATGCCAAAATGGCATTTTAATCTAAAATATAGTGCCAAAATGGCATATTTTTATTACTGGAATCGGTAGGGTTACCCTCCATACGAAACATGTTTGCTAAAGGGAATTCAATAATCTTCGGTAGTGCAGTTGTTCGTGCTGCTACGAGAGGGTGCATTTCAAATAGGGGAATGGCATTCCGCAGCCCGGAATGGCATTCCGGGTTACAGCACGCAACAATTTGAAATGCACCCTTACAGGACAAGGCTGCCCTTAGCGCAGTTTCTCATTGGAAGCGTGGCGGGCAGCATCGCGTGTAGTCTTTTTATCCAGATTTTTCTGAAGGGCTTCGGTGAGGTCAACCCCTGTCTGGTTGGCCAGGCAGATAAGTACGAAGAGCACGTCGGCCATTTCATCTGCAAGCTGGGCTGGGGCATCTGCCGCATCTGCCGGGTTTTTGAAGGACTGATCGCCGTAGATCCGAGCCATGAGTCGGGCTACTTCACCCACCTCTTCCGAGAGCAGGGCGGTGTTCGTGAGTTCAGAGTAATAGCGGACGCCGATGGTTTTTATCCATTGATCCACAGTGTGTTGGGCCTCTTGAATTGTCATGAAAAGGAATTGCTTAAGCCGAAGGCGCCTGGCCGCCGCCGTTTCCTCTATTGCCACCACCTTGGCCGCCGCTGCGATGATGCCCACCATGTGAGGGCGTTTTTTGTCCACCCTCCCTTTTTTGTCCATCGCCACCACTTCTCCGCGGGGGCTGTGATCTTCCGCCAGCACCTTGGCGCTGTGGGTGTCTTGATTCTGGTTCTTCGGCTAATCCGGGCGGCAGGGGGAGTTTAGGCACTTCCCGACCGATGAGCTTTTCGATGCGCTTAAGGCGCGGGACATCCATGTGGTTGATGAGTGTAAGTGCGGTGCCTTTGCGTTCGGCGCGGGCCGTGCGACCGATGCGGTGCACATAATCTTCGGCATCGCGGGGGGCTTCAAAGTTTATCACGAGATCAAT
>JBBQLD010000307.1:0-6026 GCA_038327555.1 Chitinophagales bacterium | reverse complement strand
GGTAGTTGGGGAAGTACCACTTTCAGCCAATCCGCTGCTGGGTTGGGATAGATTAGCAGGGCCGACAGCGCGGGATCATCTGTGCCGACCATTAGTTGCACTACAGCCTCCACCACGACGCTGCATCCGTTTTTGTCCGTCACCGTCACGGTGTAGCTGCCTGCAGTGAGGCCAGCGATGGCCTGTTGGGTGCTGCCCGTGTTCCAGTCGAAACCAAAGGGGGCCATGCCGCCAGAGATGGTCGTCACCACCGCCGCGCCGTTGGGCGTGACGGGGTCGGTCTGGTCTTCGTGGCCCACCGTGGCCCAGAGCGAGTCGGGCTGTGTCATGGTCGGGAAAGCAAAAGCGGCCGTGCAGCCGAAAGCATCGCTCACGGTCACTGCATACATACCCGGCCCGAGCGGCTGGGCTATGGAATCAGTGCCCGGCCAGCCTTGCCAGCCCCAGGAGAATGGGCCTGCGCCCGTGAGGGGCGTTGCCGAAAGCCAGCCGTCCGTTTCGCCGTGACAGGAAATCCCCTGGCCGTCTACCAGCAGGGTGAGCATCCCCAGCAGTGCGATACTGGCCGATGCAGAATCCTGACAACCGTTGGCATCCACGACCGTGAGCGAATATGCCCCCGGCGAGAGATGGGCCAGGGTAGAAGTATCTGCCGCAGCCGGCTGCCATTGATAATAATAAGGTGCAGTGCCGCTACTAAGCCCTGCCGAGATGCTGCCGCCGAGGCCAGTGGTACACAGCACATCGCTGGCTACGGGGTTCAACACTGGCGTGGGTGCTGATGCCACGGCGATGGTATCGAATATCTGCCGACCGCTGCCGTCGGTGACGGTGAGCAGGTAGCTGCCGGGGGGCAGGCCGTGGAGCTGGGGACCGTTGCCTGCGTCTGGAAGCCAGTCGTAAGTGTATGGCTCACAGCCGAATACGGGGCTAACGGATATACTGCCGTTGGATGACCCTAAACAAGCGGGCTGGACTACGGGTAAAGCAGAGAGGGTAAATCCTGGGGCTTCGTAAGCCCCGATATCTACGGTACCGCCCTGGATGCGGGGTAAGCCGGCGAGGTCGGTTAGGATGCCTAGAGCGGCTAGGTTTGAGCCTGCGTTGATTAGGGGGGAGCAGGGGAGTAGGGAGTAGTCGCCTGCGGCGGTGTCGCGGAACATTGGGTCGAGGCCGATTAGGTTGTTTGGGCCGCAGGTTACATTAAAAGGGAAAAATCCTTGACAATCTAAGGAATCAATATAGGAATAAGAAATTTCTCCATGCTCCTGCGCAAAAAGGAACGACCTCATATTTTTTATTCCAATCAAAGCTGTATTCGTGACAAGAAAAAATTTGGTTTTGATAATGTTTATGCTGGTTGGTTGACTGATTTTGTTGTTAGAGAATGTACAATTGATGATTTGAAAGGAATCACTCTGGGTACCTGTGCTGAAGATATCCCGCACATGATTATCTATCACTCTTGAATTTTTAAATAAATTTTTTTTGCTCAAAGGCAAGTCAAAAAAAACTCCGCTGATATTGTTTTCTTGAAAGGACGTTTCATCAATAACAACATTTGAGGCATCCATAAGTAGGGCAGCGCTGTAAAGTGTGTTTTGGTGGAATTGATTTGCCGTCATGACAGACCTAACATCATTCCACGCGATAATAATGCCCGAAACCCAGTTTTTATTATTGCTAAAAATGCTATTTGAAAGCGAAAACCTCGAATAAGCCTCCCCTATTTGGTCTATAAAAACTAAAGATGGTGCTTGCGTACTCCCCCCGGAACCAACAAATTTATTGTCTATAAAGCTACAACTGTCTATCACCAATTCTTTTGCAACCGAGATACCCGCAGGAAAAAAACGGAGCGCGCCGCCATCATCAGAAACATTCTCTATGAACTTAGTGCTTGTGATGGCCCATTCCGAACCGTTTGATCGTCCTGTAACCAAATACGCTCCGCCGCCTGCTTTTGCCGCCCGATTTTGAAAAAATTCACAGTTAAGAAGCTCTATTTTATCATTGCCTTCCGAGTCTGAATAGTATAACCCGCCACCCCTCAACCCCGCCTGATTTTGTACAAAACGGCAACCCTCAAAGTCCGTCCCCACCTCTTCCCAACTTGCCCCGAACCTCGCTACTCCTCCTCCGCTGCCTACAACGTTATTATGCTCAAAACGGCAATTGACAAAACGAGGTGCGGATGAGCCGTCGCCAAAGCTGTTCACCATGACGGCACCACCAAAACTTTGTGCGGAATTGTGCTCAAAAACACAGTTTCGGATTACGCCAAATGCGTCCATATCAATGCTTTGGATATACAGACCGCCCCCGCACTTGCCTCGTTCAAAAGTGCTTCCAGCTAGAGAATTGGCGCACCCATCTCGCACCCAAAAACCGTCAAGCAGGGTATTGGGATCTGGCTCAAACAGGTACAACACGTTGTAGCTGTTGTCGGTGCTGTCGCCGAAGATTCCGATATCACCGCTCAATACTGTAGGATGTGCAACCCAATCTCGTTGGCTAAGACTGCCTTCTGTGCCTACAAAACCTCCATATAGTTTCACCCCACTATCAAGCTCAAAGGATAGGCTGCGATCTGTCGAGAAAGCCGGAGAATATGTACCCTCTGCCACCCACACCTCGTCGCCTGTTTGGGCAGCTTGTAAGGCAGCTTGCAAGGTATTGAAAGCATCCATCCAGGATTGGCCGTTGTTTGCACCCGTTGAAGAGACATTGACGTAGTAACGGTTTTGGGCACTTAGGATGGAAAAAGAGGAGAGCGAAAAAAATACTCCCGCCGTCGTTAAAACTATGACGGATATAGAGTTGATTATGGGTTTCATAAATGTTGCTGGAAAAGAAAAGTGAACAAATGAGCGTCCGTCAATTTTTGCCTTTCTGTCGGAACCCGTCCGAAATATGCGGACTTGGCATGAATGGATTCCGACAGAAGGGCAAATGGGATGCGCGAATTATTGTTTCACCCAATGGCCTTGTGCTTTGACCCCATTGGATACAACTTTCCAAATGTAGACCCCGGCGGGCAGTTGAGCAGCCTCTGGCAGGCTGATTTCCTGTTGCCCAAGTGTAAACGCCACATCACGAGCCAGTAGCCGCACCCCATATGGGTTAAACAAGGCGATGCGGCCCTTTCCTGATTTTTCAGCGTTGACGGAAAAAGTCAATTCACCAGAACTTGGGTTGGGATGACAGTTAACTAAAAAACCAATATCGGTCAATGCACTACGCGGTGATAGCGCAGGGCCATTATGCACCAGGGTACACTCCTTGCCGTCTGCCTGCCAAGCAGCATTGTCCAGTACCGAATTATCGAGCCAAATTGGTAACCCTGACTCAGGGATAGCAGCCTTAACTTTGAAAGTGAGGTAGAACAGTGTTGTTCCTTGCGTGATCGTCCGAACAGGGTTGTCAAGATCAAGTGGCAGCCAAAGGGTACGAATTTCTCCAGGCTTGGTCAAGTTGAAACATTCTGCACCCCATGACGGCAGGTCGCCTTGAGATGGGCTGATCAGTTCTAGCACAGTAGGATCGTAGCGCAGCCCAAGTTGGATGGCCTCTAAAGATTCAACTCCTGAGTAAGCAATCGGGAGGGTCAAAATTCCACCTGTTTTGGTGCGAGTATTTGGCCAAGATAGCGTCACAATTGGTCGCTCCGCAGGCCGATTGCCCATTGCAGTGTTGTTTACATCCCCAATTTTAACCGCGACAAAATTGGCGGTCTCACCGGCTGCCAAATCAAAGTGTTCAATAATCTCAGGGAAGGATGCCTGAAAAGGATTGAGCGGATTTGGAAACATATAGACCTTGTCAACAAACCGCCACGATTTATGTGGCCAAGGATTGGGTGGTGAAGGTGGAGGAATGTTATAGATGCCCAGAATAAGCTTTCGGAGCTCTACAATGTCAAAAGTGGTAATGCTACCAGATTTATTTGCATCAGCCGCGATCATTTTGTAAGGCGAATTAAACGGCTCAACGCCAAGTATATGCTTGCTGATCAGCACCAGGTCGTAAGTTGTCACGCCGTTCAGCGGGTTGTCATCTTTTTCTGGAGTGACATTAAAGCATGAACATTCATCACATAAGCAAAAACCATAAAGCCCGTCAGTATTCGTGAGCATTTCCTGCCCTGAGCAGGGATTACTTTGACAATCTGTGGGGTTTGTACAATCTATCCCAGAAAGATCGGTAGATACGACCATCTCCACCGCTTCCACAGCCAGAAAAAGTTCAGTGGCTACCTTGCCCTTTAGTTGAGGGGGACACACTGAGTTGCCTGTGCTTAAGGCGTTTTGGGTAGGCAGAACGCAGGCAATTGAATTCCCAGCCAAAACAACTTCAAGAATGCGCAAGTTTGCTTTAGTTATACAGCCTAGCGCATTGTTGAGCTCAATATTGATATAAGCTTCGTCGGTGATTGTAAATGCAGTTGGGCTTGAATAACAGAACCTAAATACGTTACTTACTGGAATATCGTAGCATGGAGCATCGGAGCCGAAAGGAAGGCATGAAGAAGGGACTGGCGAAGGACATATCCAACCAACTGGATCCCAATCATCAAAATTTGCACCTGTGATAGCCAGCCCACCAGTCAATACCAGTTCGATTTCGAAGACCAGTTTCGTAAAATTGAGCACCCCGGAAGGGTTTATCTTTATGCCCGCCTGCACAATTGGAGCCTCAGTGCCACAAGGGTCGAATATTCCTTTTGTTTGTACCACAAAGTTCCTAGATGGATCAGCACAAAGGGAAGCCCCAGTAAATGAGGCTATAATTGGGGACTGTCCGACTGTCTTCAGGGTGGTACAGGTGTTCATGGAGGTTTTTAGTCGCGATTTTGTTCCAACATCCTGGAAGCCAAGAGATACCCCCCAGCTTAGATTGTTGGGCATTGCAGGCCCTATTCTGATTGTACTCAAAATAGATGTCCCTCCCGCAGGAAGTGTCAGACCAGCAGGAAATGGTATGCGATAATGCAAGTATTTTATCACAAGCCCGCCAGGATCAACACCACCTGAATATTCTTCAGGAACAGCACCTGTTGGGTAGGTAAATGGTTCTCCAAGTTGGAAGAGTGAAGCTTTTAGTGTAAATTCCACATAATTCACAGTCATGGGGCTATTTCCAGCATTCTTTATCTCCACAGGAAAGTCAAACCCGCCGTTGCCAAGCGGTACAGAAGCTAACAGTTTAGCCTCAATATTATCATTAGCTGTATTTTGAAATGTTGGTGGGAAGAACATCTGAAAAGTGAAAAAACCTTGGTGGTTACCCACGTTAAGAAGCCCTGGAAAGCATACATTTGGCGGTGGGCTCTTTTGCTTATAGCTGGTGTTCACGTCAAGTTCGAGTCCGACAGACTCGCCAGCGTATGCATTGACTACCACCGTAAACATTTCGGCGTAGGCACATATTTCATTAGGATTCCCGCAAGATGCCACTAGGTCAGGGGTAACATACGTAAACTCAATGCTGTTGTTTGTACCATTAGGCAATGACGAGCCGCAGTTCGCACCAGGTCCAATGTTTGAAAAACTTAATGAAACACGATCGGGTGTTGCCGAAAAGATCGCTTCATCGCCGTTTTGATTCGGATCGGCGTAGTTCAACCAATTAGCCCCTGTAGTGCTGCTCGAAAAACAGTTTTGTGTAGTGCCAACATCAATGCTTGAATACTGAATTGGAATGTTTAGGCTTCTTAAATTTACAATGATGTCCAATTGCCTATAGTCTAATCTGAACGGCGGCGGCGGCGGGGTGTTTGGCGTTGCTGGTTTTTTGTAGCGCAGGTATACCTTGTATGCTATTTGGGTGAAGCGATCACTACATGTTGTAGCGCCACTTACACAATGGTCATCTGGGTCGTTTGGGTTATTTACCCAATCTTGTCTTACAATTTCGACTTTAAGGTTGCCGCATGGGAGCGCGTTACATATATCCTGCCCATTTGCGGGCAAAGACAAGGTGGCGAACGCCAGTACAAGCAGAAGCATCATCTGCCCCCCCCAATT
>JBBQLD010000306.1:0-6047 GCA_038327555.1 Chitinophagales bacterium | reverse complement strand
GCGCGGCGCATTTCCTCTTCATTGGGCAAGGCAAGTGAGCCCTTCAACAGGAAGGAGGTTACCTGCGAGTTGATGTGTCCAATAAGCCCTTCGAAAAGGTTATAAGCCTCCATTTTATAGATTACGAGCGGGTCTTTTTGCTCGAAACTTGCACCTTGTACCGACTCTTTCAAGTCATCTACATTGCGCAGGTGCTCTTTCCAGGCATCGTCAATGAGTGCAAGAGTGGCTACTTTTTCTACATCGCGCATGACGGTTTTGCCTTCTGATTTAATGGCTTCGTCCATATCTGCGCTCACATTATAGCCGGCAGTACCATCGGTGAATGGTACTACGATGCGTTTATAGCGGTGACCATGCTCGGCGTATACCCGTTTTATTTCGGGTAATATACGCTCGCCCACCTGCTTCGATTTATGCTCATAAAGCCCTAGTACCTGGTCTTGGAAGGTGTCCGTGACGGAGCTCACTGGCGCAGATTTAAACCAAGATGGATCCATCTCCGGGTCTACACCAATAAGGCGAATGCTGTCGAGCCGGAAGGTATCGTAATCACCGTCTTGCCGATGTACTTGAGCCAATTCAGAGGTAATGGCGGTGAAAGCGTTGTTGATGTCTACCGCAAGGCGGTCGCCAAACAGGGCATTGCGGCGTTTTTTATAAATAGCTTCCCGCTGAATGTTCATCACGTCATCGTATTCGAGCAATCGCTTGCGAATACCGAAGTTGTTCTCCTCTACTTTTTTCTGTGCCCGTTCAATGGAGTTAGTCACCATGGAGTGCTGAATAACATCACCTTCTTTGTGGCCCATTTTATCCATCAAACCTGCAATCCGATCGCTTTGGAACAAACGCATGAGGCTGTCTTCGAGCGAAACGTAGAAATGTGAAGAACCAGGGTCTCCTTGACGGCCTGCACGACCACGCAACTGGCGGTCTACACGGCGACTTTCGTGCCGCTCTGTGCCGATGATGGCCAGGCCTCCCGAGTCTTTCACGCCAGGGCCCAATTTGATGTCGGTACCTCGACCTGCCATGTTGGTGGCAATGGTCACTTTGCCGGCCAAACCAGCTTCTGCAATGATTTCGGCTTCTCGTTGATGTTGTTTGGCATTCAACACATTGTGCTCAATACCCCGCATTTTCAACATACGGGACAGCAATTCCGAAATTTCTACCGAGGTGGTGCCCACCAGGCAGGGCCGACCAGCGTCCCGAAGTCTCACAATATCTTCAATAACCGCGTTGTACTTCTCGCGGGCAGTTTTGTACACCAAATCCTCCTCGTCTTTGCGGGTAATTGGGCGATTGGTAGGCACAACTACTACGTCGAGTTTGTAAATATCCCAAAGTTCTTTGGCCTCCGTTTCGGCGGTACCGGTCATCCCCGCCAATTTGTGGTACATCCGGAAATAATTCTGGAGGGTGACGGTAGCGTAAGTTTGGGTGATTTCGCCCACTTTTACACTTTCCTTGGCCTCTAATGCCTGATGCAGTCCATCAGAATAGCGGCGGCCTTCCATAACGCGCCCCGTTTGTTCGTCCACGATTTTCACTTCACCCTCCAGTACGATATACTCGTTGTCTTTTTCAAACAAGGTGTAGGCCTTCAACAACTGCTGAATGGCGTGAATACGGCGGCTTTTTATCCCGTAATCTTGAGAGAGCTTTTCTTTGGCCTCCACTTTTTCATCATGGCTCAAATCCGTATCGCTGTCAATCTCCATGAGACTAACCGAGATATCGGGCATGATAAAGAAATCGGGTTCATTGTTGAAACTAGAGAGGTATTCTATCCCTTTTTCGGAGAGCTCGACCTGACGGTTTTTCTCGTCAATATGGAAAAGTAGTTCGCGGTCAACCTCCGGCATCCGTTTCGCATTTTCTTGCAAATAAACGTTTTCAGATTTTTGGAGCAGCACTTTCATGCCTTCTTCACTCAAGAATTTGATGAGTGGCCGGGCTTTAGGCAAAGCTCGATGTGCACGCAAAAGTGCCAGGCCACCGCCGCCCTCTTCTGCTTTGGTATTCCCTTCAGCAATGAGTCTTTTGGCTTCGGTGAGTACTTGCGAAGAAATTTTAGTTTGCTCTTCCAACAGGCGTTTTACTGTTGGATTGAGTTCAACATACTCTTGATCTTCCGCACCACGGGTCACTGGGCCGGAAATAATGAGTGGGGTACGCGCGTCGTCAATCAGTACGGAGTCTACTTCGTCCACTATGGCGTAGTGGTGTTTGCGCTGCACAAGTTCGTCGGTGCTGGTGACCATATTGTCGCGCAGGTAATCGAAACCAAATTCGGCATTTGTGCCAAAGGTGATGTCTGCGCGATAGGCATCAATACGTTCCTTGGAGTGTGGGCGATATTTATCAATACAATCCACGGTGAGGAATAGAAATTCGTAGATTGGGCCTACCCATTCGGAGTCTCGTCGGGCGAGGTAATCGTTGACCGTGACAATCTGTACCCCTTCTCCAGCCACACCATTGAGATAAGCCGGGAGCGTGCCGACGAGGGTTTTGCCTTCACCGGTGGTCATTTCAGCAATTTTGCCATCGTGGAGCACCATGCCACCAATCAGTTGCACATCGTAGTGAACCATATTCCAAAGGATTTCTCCTCCGGCGGCCAGCCAACTGTTTTTCCAATAAGCCTTTTCGCCCACAATGGTCACATGACTTTTGCCTGCTTTGGCTGCAAGGCTGCGGTCGTGATCTGTTGCGGTCACTTCCAAGGTTTCATTGTTGGAGAATCGACGGCTGGTTTCCTTTACCACTGCAAAGGCTTCGGGCAGGATGCTTTGTAACACGTCTTCCAGAGCCTTGTCTTTGGTTTTACGAAGTTCGTCCACCTCTTTAAATAGGGTTTCTTTCAGGTTAAAATCCTCTGCATCAATAGCGTTTTGATTGATGGAGTTGATTTCAGCGTCAATGTCGACCAAATATTCTTTGATGCGTTGACGGAAGTCAAGGGTTTTGGAGCGCAGTTCGTCGTTTGAAATAGACTGGTATTGCTCGAAGTAATTATTGACTTCGAGAACCATGAGTTTATACTGCTTGAGATCGCGGTCTTGCTTGGTGCCGAGTATTTTTTTTATGAATCCGAACATCTATGGTATTGTGCTAAATGTGGTCAATTTGAAAATGTGGCCAATTGGTGAAATGTGGTAGTGTGCAAGAAGCACAGCTATGACTTAAGTTAATTTCGATTAGACGATCCGCCTTCGCCCCGAGAACTCGGGGGTGGATTTAGTTAAATGTGGATGACCCGCCTTTGCTGAAGCTATGGCGGGTAAAGTCGCAAAGATAACCCTTTGCTTTTGCTCAACCCGGCTGCGCTGCACATTTCGTTCCATGCTGGGGAAATGAGGAGAATTTTGACAGAATGGCAGGGGCTAAAGGGCTTGCTTACAATACATCTCTATTTTTGGCAGACAGCCGTTCTTCCCTTACAAGGCTCAATCTCATGATTCATTTTAAGCCCGTGACAATTTTTTTCAAAACGATGCACTTGTTTCAGGGTAAAATCTACCTTTGCTGCTTATCCGCGACGGATAAACAATTTTCAACTAAATATTTTTTTTCACTAAACTTTTTGACAGGTGGAATACGGGAATTTTCAACGAAGAGACAATGACAATCGGGACAGTAACGACCGCGACCGAGGCGGTGATCGTGGTGGCTTTCGTGAACGCAGCGGCAACGACCGTGGTGGTTACGGCGGTGGCGGCGATCGTGGTGGCTTCCGCGGCGGTAACGACCGTGGCGGTTATGGCGGCGGCGGTGGCGGCTTCCGTGGTGGCAACGACCGTGGTGGTTACGGCGGTGGAGGCGATCGTGGTGGCTTCCGTGGCGGTAATGACCGTGGTGGCTTTGGCGGCGGCGGTGGTGATCGTGGCGGCTTTGGCGGCGGCGGTGGCGAACGTTTTGAAGACGAGAGCGTATTTTCCAAACGCGTACGCGCTGGCAAACGCCGCACGTATTTCTTCGACGTGAAAAAAACACGCGGCGACGACTACTTTATCACCATCACAGAAAGCACGCGTCGAGAAGATGGCTTTGGTTACAAGCGTCACAAACTCTTCTTGTATAAGGAAGATTTCAACCGTTTTTTAGCATCGCTCAACGAAGTGGTAAATCACGTCAAAACCGAACTCATGCCTGAGTTTGACTACGAAGAATTCGACCGTCGTCAAGCAGAATGGGAAGCACAAAATCGGGATAACGACAACGAAGACGAAGATAATCGTAGTGAAGATGACCGCGAAGATCGCAGTGAGGATGAAAAGCCTAAGTTCAAGGCTAAAGATTCTACAGATAAGGTTGAAAGTAAGGCAAGCGACAGCGATGACGTAAAGCCTGAAGTCAAAATTAAAGACGAAGACGATATCGAAGACGATTGGAAATAAGCTGAGGCTTTCATCGCATTGAAGCTGAGCAAATTTTCTGACGAGGAACAAATTGTAATTTATACGTTCCTTTATACAAAGGCGAAATGACCTGCTGAAACGTGGGCTTTTCGCCTTTTTTTGTTTAGACACTGTAGGCTTTAAAACCCACAAGGTTTGCACGCCCTTAAATTTAATTCCCATGCATCCAATCTATCCAAACCTCTTCACGCCGCTAGACTTGGGTTTTACAACCCTGCCCAATCGTGTGCTCATGGGCTCAATGCATACGGGCTTGGAAGAAAAAAAAGATGATCTACGGGCATTGGCTGAATACTTTGCTGCGCGTGCAAGAGGTGGTGTGGGGCTAATCGTTACAGGGGGGATTGCCCCTAATCGACAAGGTTGGTTGGCTCCATTTGGAGCAAAAATGACCTCGCGGGGAGAAGCGGCCAAACATTGGAACGTAACGGCGGCGGTGCATGACGAAGGTGGGAAAATTTGTATGCAAATACTCCATGCAGGGCGTTATTCCATGCACCCATTGTTGGTAGCACCCTCGTCTATTAAGGCGCCAATTTCTCCATTTAAGCCATGGGGTATGCGTCCGCGCCTCATCCGGGCTACGATCAACGACTTTGCCAACGCCGCTGCACTTGCCCGCGACGCAGGCTATGATGGGGTAGAAATTATGGGAAGTGAAGGGTATTTGATCAACCAGTTTATTGCCCCCCGCACCAACCATCGCCGCGATGAATGGGGCGGGAGTTTTGAAAATCGCATTCGATTCCCGCTCGAAATCATGCGAAAAGTGCGGGAAAAAGCGGGCAAGGATTTCATTGTCATCTTCCGCGTCTCGATGCTTGACCTCGTGGACGATGGTTCGACCTGGGAAGAAGTGGAACAGCTCGCGCTCGCTGTCGAAGCTGCTGGCGCTACAATCATTAATACTGGTATTGGCTGGCATGAGGCGCGTGTACCGACGATTGCAACACTTGTGCCGCGCGGTGCTTATGCCTGGGTCACGAAGCGCCTGATGGGGAAACTCAGCATCCCGCTCATTGCAACCAACCGTATTAACACGCCGGAAAAAGCGGAGGAACTCCTGCGCGAAGGCTTTGCAAACATGGTCTCCATGGCACGGCCATTTCTTGCGGACCCAGATTTTGTCCGCAAAGCCCAGGCACAAAAAGCCGACGAAATCAATACCTGTATTGCCTACAACCAAGCTTGCCTCGACCAAATTTTCAGGGGAAAAACAGCGAGCTGTCTGGTAAATCCGCGTGCTTGTAAGGAATCGTCATTTGTCATTCGTCATTCGTCATTGGGTCATTCGTCATTGGTCATTCGGTCTCGGGTCGCAGTGATTGGTGCTGGTCCTGCCGGGCTTTCGGCTTCGACGGAATTGGCTGCTTTGGGCCACGAAGTTCATTTGTTTGAGGCCTCGGGGGCAATTGGCGGGCAATTCAACATGGCAAAGCGAATTCCTGGGAAGGAAGAATTTCACGAAACGCTGCGTTATTTTGGCAAAATGATCGAAAAAAATGGGGTCATACTGCATCTGAATACCCGGGTGGATGCAGAATTTTTGATTCAAAATAATTTTTCGGAAGTAGTGCTGGCCACGGGTGTTACACCGCGCACGCCTCATATCGAAGG
>JBBQLD010000305.1:0-6050 GCA_038327555.1 Chitinophagales bacterium | reverse complement strand
GACCGTACAGGATATGTTCCGCGGGTAGGTACAGATTCTATATTTGTTGACCTGAATCTGCTGAAGCCGGATATATTAATTACAGGTTTGATCCCAGGTTTAACCGAGTTGAGTCCAGTGCATTTGGAAGGATCGCTGGTGGCGCGACGAAATTATTTCAACCTGCTCATTCAAGCCCCGCGCATCGTATACAAGGATTGGGATGTGGATTCCATGAACGTCCGCGCTTACGCCGGGGATACGGCGGCCTTATTTGTGCTAACCACACCCTTGGTGAAAAGAAGGCAACAGGATTTCATTCAAAATGCCGTATTGAACGGTCGTTTTCTGGGCAATATCGCCGATGTTTCGTTCAAAGCCAGCGATGACAAGGGCCTTGAACGATTCTTGCTCGCCTTAAAAGCAAAAATGACAGGTAAAACCAAAGAAACCCTCGTCACATTGTCCCCAAGCCAGATCATTGACTTCAAAACATGGGCAGTAGACGCGGAAAACGAGATTCGGATCAAGCCCACAGGGGTGGAAGTGCACAAACTGCGCATGAGCGGAAACGGCCAGTCCGTTCAAGTAGAAGGCGCCACCCGAAAACTTCCGGGCAATAAAACGGGGCTGGATTTTGCGGTAGATATTGACCGTTTGAACTATGATAATTTCGATATTTTTGTGGCCGGGGTGCTCAAAGAACTTGGTGGCTGGGGAGAAGCACATTTGAAAATAAAGGGCCGAACCGATGCTTTGCAGGTTCGTGGTATGATGCAATTGCACGAGACTTATTTCACGCCCGTATTGACCAATGTGCGGTACAATTTGAGTGAAACGCCGCTGGAATTCACCGAATCCGGGATCAATCTGGATGGCCTAAGTCTGCGTGATCCTTATGATAAAACCTTGGACATCAAGGGAAAACTCAGCACCACAGATTGGGCAAACATCCAAACCAATTTGACGCTCCACGCGGATCGCTGGCAGGTGATGAATTCTACAAAACAGCAAAATCCTGTTTACTTCGGCGAGGTGTATGTTTCATTGGACGGCACGGTGCGAGGACCAGTAAGTCAGCCTGACCTGCAATTATCCATCAAAACTGCTAAGGAATCAAATTTCACTTATGTATACGATGTAGCAACCCAGGCACTGGAGCACGAAGGCATTGTATACTTTTTGCCTCCTCCCCGCCAATACATTCGTCCGCCGATATACGATGCTCCAGTGAATCAACAGCCCTTTACCCTGAGTGCCAGCATCGAAATCGATTCCAGTTTGACCGTCAATAGCGTGATTAATCCGGTTACAGGCGACGATTTTCGCGGACGCGCCAGTGGTAGGTTGCAGCTTGATATCCTGTCTAATGGCGCCATGACCCTCGCCGGGCGTGTGGAACTCGTGCGCGGCGTGTACAATTATTCGTACCAATCCATTGTGAAACGAAGTTTTGACGTAAGCAACGGCAGTTCCATCACCTGGACCGGCGACATTGGAACCCCGGAGCTGGATCTGAAAGCCAGGTACCAATTTAAAGCCTCTCCTTATCCATTGGTGGTCAATCAATTATCACAAGCGTCAGCAGATGAGCTGGCCAGTTACCGCAAACCGCAAACCTTCTATCTGCAAACCTCCGTGATAGGCTCTGTGACGCAACCGGATGTCAGTTTTCAGTTCATTTATCCCTCTGCCGCCGAGCAAGGAACACTCGCCGCCAGTTTTGGGAACCAGCAAGAGGGTATGGTAGAAAGCGCCTTGAGCAATGTCAATCAGGACAAGAATTTATTGTCGCGGCAGGTATTTGGGGTTTTGCTGTTGCGTAATTTCATCAGCGAAAACATAGGGTCAATTTCTACCACTGGAGGCAATCCGCTACAATCAGGCCTGAATAGTTTCCTGACGGGCCAAATCAATGCCCTGGCTGACCAGTATTTGACCTGGATTGACGTGGATTTATCCACCAAAGAAGGGAGCTCCAACGGAGAAGCGGCGCAGTCCGAAAACGCCACCAATTACCAGCTTCGTTTGCAAAAGTCCTTTTTTGAAGACCGGCTGACCTTCAGAATCACCGGGGGTACCACGGTGGGTGGCACGAGCGACGACAATGGAAGTGCTTTAGAAAATGCCTCCGTGGAATATGCCCTTACCCCCAATGGGGCGTTCAAAATCACGGTATTTTCGGAAAAAGGATTTGAATTGCTCAATGCTTCATCGTCGAACCTGCGAAATTCGGGTGCGGGATTGATTTTTACGAAGGAGTTTGGGAAGCAGTAAGGCGGATTGCTGTTTGGGTTTTGCGTTTACTAAACTTCTGAAAGTTTAGTAAACGTATACAGCGAAACCCAAACAGCGCAAAAACCAAAAAACCATTACAAACATGTCATGAAATCACGATTTTACCTGCTCAACGCCCTACTTTTCCTCCTCCTCCTCGGGGCGGGCTGTACAGGTACGGGCCGCCTCCAAGAAGGGGAACGACTATACACCGGCGCTAAAATCAAATTGACCAAAACAGACTTAAAAGGCTCCACTAAACTCCTCAAAGCCGATCTGAAAAAATCGCTCATCCTGCCCAGGCCCAACAAGAAAATCCTCTGGATGCGGCCCCGCTTGTTGATCTATTACATGTTTCAGAACAGCCGGGAAAAGAGTTTTGGCAATTTT
Source organism: Chitinophagales bacterium (assembly GCA_038327555.1). GTDB lineage: Bacteria > Bacteroidota > Bacteroidia > Chitinophagales > Saprospiraceae > M3007. Next base: position 3,404 of record JBBQLD010000305.1, on the reverse strand, counting down.
GTATCCAACCGGATGGGAGAAGCGCCGGTTTTGTACGAGCCAAAAATCATCCCGCGGCAGCGCGAGCTATTGGTAGAGCGGGCGGCCAACGACGGGTATTTCAAGGTGACCATCGTTTCAGAGGAGAAAATGGGCAAGCACAAAGCGAAAATCATACACCGGGTTTTGGTCAGAACAGCCCGTGAACGCATAGACAACGTGGAGTATCCGCCCGATTCCACCATTTTGATGCGCAGGATCAAGGTTTTGCAGCCCGAATCAGGGGTAAAATCTGGTCAATTCTATCATTTGGAAGAACTCATTGCCGAGCGACAACGCATATCAGACACCTTGCGCAACCACGGCTGGTATTATTTTTCGGAGAACAACCTCCTTTTCGAAGCAGATACCCTGCATCCGGCGGGAGATGTAAACCTGAGCCTTCGGGTAAAAAAGGAAACCACAGCGCGCGAACGGCAAGCCTATCGCATCGCCAGCGTCACGGTTTACCCGGATTACAATTTGGCCAAGCAGACGGGCAAGGCGCAACAGCCAACCGACACCCTGCGCTTTAAAGACCTGACCTACATCTACCATCGCTTATGGACCAAAACCAGCGTCTTGAACCGGCAGATTTCGATCAAACCGAACCAATATTATGCGAATAGTACCTACCAGGCTACCATATACCGGCTGCTGAACCTTAATATTTACAAATTCATCAACATCCGTTTTGATGTATCCCCGCTGGCGGACACGCTGCTGGATGCGCGAATATACCTCACGCCTTATCGCCCCGAACGGCTGGACGGCACCTTCTCCGGCGTATTTTCCCCCAGTTTTTACTATGGGCTGCGCACCGGAATTGCATATACCCACCGCAATATTTTCCATGGGGCAGAGGCTTTGCGCATTTCCGTGAATGGCGCGTACCTCCGTACAGATAAAACCAATTTTGATTTTCAGGATTTCATTGTCAGCGATGCCTCCGTGCGCTTGACCATGCCCCGTTTTTTAGGATTCAAAGAGCGAAACAAAAGCGCCTTTCGAAGTACGCACTTCACGGTGCGGCATGAAACCAACTGGTTTAAATACGATTTGCCCGAATTGGGGCCGTTTCGCCTGAGTTTCCAGCGAATCGAAGGCGAAGCAGGGTATATCTGGAGAAAGCGCCGCAATGCCTCTGTGGTGTACACATTCAACCCGGTCAACCTGGGCTTGCAATTCTCAACCATCAACCAGACCAAGGTTCGGCAGCAATTGATTGCCAAAATACCCAGCGATACGACCGGGACTTCGATCGCCCTGCTTACGTTTTTGGAATACAAGCCCAATGTCAATATCACCATAGATCAGCGCCTGGAACCCGGGCGTCGGCTCAGCCGGTATTTTCACCAGCGATTTGCCGCGCAGGCCAGCGGCTATACCCTCAACCGATACCTGCCCACTGAGTACAAACTAGCCAGTCCGCTCAATTTTTTTGTAGAGTCTGATTACCGCCAATACCAAAAGACAAATGCCCGGAATGTCCTGGCCCTGCGCTTGGCCGTTGGCGCAGGTATTCCTTTGCGCCCCAACGGAACCATCGCCTTGCTAGATCGCTATGTGATTGGGGGCGCAGCCAGTGTGCGCGCCTTCGCACCCCGTACGGTAGGCCCAGGAAGCGAGCCCCGCGATAACGCTTCCGGCGGGCTTTCTGTGGGAAAATACACGGGCAACCTATTGATAGAGAGCAGCATAGAGTACAGAATGCCACTGGGCCGATATCCTGAATTAGCCTTCTTTGTAGATGCAGGCAATATCTGGCTCACTTCAGGCCCGGACGCCACCGAGGCTTCTCATTTCCGCTTGAACCGATTTTATCGAGAACTGGCCTTTGGCCCCGGGGTAGGCTTTCGGGTCAATCTGGGCTTTTTTGTCCTGCGGCTCGATGTGGCTTTCCCACTTACCAAGCCCTATTTGCCCCTCGGCGAACGCTGGGTGGGTAATGACCTTCATTTTGGCATCAAAAGCTGGCGGAAGGAAAATTTGAACTGGAATTTTTCTTTTGGGTATCCGTTTTGAGGTTCGCTCAGATTTCTAACAACATTATTTAAGTTAATTACTTTTTCAGCCTTGACAACCACTAAGATGAAGACTTTTTTTGTTTAACAGACACACTTTTTGAGCCACTATCGCCAATTTCTTTGTGAACCATTGCTGAGGTTTTTTTAAGAATACTTCAAAGTGGGAATAAATTTCCCACTTTGGAACGGGTAAATAATAACTTTTTACTTTCGGGTAGATTACTTTTTGCTCAGACAACTATCTTTTTGTGCGAATAGCTGGGTGCTTTTATCAAAAAGATGGACGGTATGGGCGGAAAGGAATTAGATGAAAGTAACAAGTTATTTTTTACACCTTCCTTAATGTGTGAAACATGTAACATTTCCCTAAGATTATGTAAGGAAAGTGTTGTGCCAAATTGACAATTTTGTGGCATGGTTTTGAACTCGATAATTATCCAATCATTATTGAATTAGGATGAGTAATTTCTAAAAAAACGCTCACCTCTTTTCGGTTTAAAAACACAAAAATGAAAAATCAACTTGTTAAAAAAAGTGGAAGTCTGTTTGAGAAATTTTCAGCACGAGTTACAAGAGCAACAGGCAGCACTTATGCTTTTATAATTGCATTGAGCATTGTGATGATTTGGGCAATTACAGGGCCTGCCTTTCATTATTCAGAAAGCTGGCAACTGGTTATAAATACCGGAACAACTATTATTACCTTCCTAATGGTTTTTTTGATTCAAAAAGCACAAAATAAAGATTCGCTAGCCATACAATTAAAACTGAATGAGCTGGTGGCTGCCCATGAATTTGCAAGTAACCGGCTGGTTGATGTGGAAAATATGACTGAAGATGAATTGAAAGTAATACAAAAATATTATAGTCAACTCAGCGATTTTACCAAGAAGGAAGTAAGTCTTCAACAATCTCATTCCATAGATGAAGCAAATAAGAAGCACAATTTGAAAAGCAAAATGGGACATAACCCGAAAAAAAAATAATTATTTGAAAGTTGTACAAAAATAAAATCATGGCAAAAAATAAAATTGAAAAAAAGGTTACAAACCAAAAGGTAAACGACCTTCAGTCTAATACTCAAAATGGAGATGGGCAAATGCTCACTACCAATCAAGGGTTACTAATCAACGATAACCAAAACTCCCTGAAAGCAGGCGAACGGGGTGCAACGTTATTGGAAGATTTTATTTTACGTGAAAAAATAACCCACTTTGATCATGAACGAATTCCTGAAAGGATTGTGCATGCCCGTGGAACTGCTGCACATGGTGTTTTTGAATTGTATAAACCCATTGCACAATATACAAAGGCAAAATTTTTGAATGATACATCAAAACCTACGCCTGTATTCGTAAG
>JBBQLD010000304.1:0-6053 GCA_038327555.1 Chitinophagales bacterium | reverse complement strand
CACAAAAAGTGGGGAAGGCTTTTGTTTTTAGAAAAACGGGTTGTCATCTCTTCGCTTCTTTGCGACCGGGCAACACACTTTTATTGGGAATGCGCTGTATGTTTTTACGAAAGGCTTGAAAAATAAGTTTGCAAGCACTCCATTTTCCCGTCTCTCGTTTCTACCTTTGCGGCGTGCCGGGCGACCAGCTCCTGCAAAACCTCCCCAGGGCAGAAATGCAGCAAGGATATGTGGTCGTAGCGGTGTGTCCGGCATATTTTAAAAACTCCAGCATGCTATTTTTTGTTGATACAGCCAACCTCGATCATATCCGTGAAGCCGCCGAACTCGGCATCCTTGACGGCGTAACCACCAACCCTTCCCTCATGGCAAAAGAGGGTATTACGGGCGAAAAAGAGGTCTTGAAGCACTATCGCGAAATTTGCGAAATCGTCGGAAAAGACCGCGACGTAAGCGCCGAAGTGATCTCTACCGACTTTAAAGGCATGGTGGCTGAAGGTGTAAAGCTAGCTGCGCTCCACGAAAACATCGTGGTGAAAGTACCTATGATTCGGGAGGGCGTGAAAGCAATTGCGCACTTCACAGAGCAAGGTATTCGCACCAATTGTACCCTGGTTTTCTCTGCAGGTCAGGCCATTTTGGCTGCAAAAGCTGGCGCGACCTATGTTTCTCCATTCATTGGCCGCATCGATGACACAGCTTGGGACGGGATGAAACTCATCAAAGATATTTTTGAAATTTACGGCACAGCAGGCTTCGAAACGGCTATTCTTGCCGCTAGTATTCGCAGCCCACTGCATATCGTTCAGGCAGCTAAAGCCGGCGCCGATGTAGTGACCTGCCCGTTATCTGCCATTTTGGGCCTCTTCAATCATCCGCTGACGGATATTGGTTTGGAGAAATTTTTGGCGGATTATAACAAGGCGAACGGGTAAGGCTTAACTTCCTTCTGCTCCAATTTCCTTATTTAATTTCCATCTAAAAAATTACCTCCGTTGCTCCATATCCATATTTGTGATGGTATTCATTTTTGAATTTCACTACATTTGGATTGCCCCGCAACTGCTCGGCGACTGCATCCTTTAGTTTGCCCTCCCCTACCCCATGAATGAGGAATACGCGCGGCGCGCCCAAGCGTACCGCTTTTTCTACAAATCGCTGACAATGTTGAAGTTGAATCCGCAGGATTTCACCTTTGTCTAGCCGAACGTGACCATTAAGTAGACTTTGGATATGCAGATCTATCTCTGCGTCAAAATTAGCCAGCGCTTCCGGGTCAAAGGCTTTGTAAGGCTTGGAGTTGCTTTCTCGAACGGGTTTTCGCACCTGCTGCTTGGCGTAAGCCTTCAGATCACTTTCTTCAGTTTGATTATCCTGATCAAATTTATCGATCATCACAAACTGGTAGGCCAGCACATTTAAAATCGGCGCGGTAAGCAAGCTGTTGAAAAACTGCTTGGGCTTGATTTTAAAGGAATGTTCGATGGGCACATCCAGTCCTGCTGTAGTAATTCGTTTTACCCGGAGAAAAGCCTCGGGGGCCTCATTGAGATCGTCTGAAAGAAAATCTCCGAGTTCGAGGGCTGTACTGGCTGCTATTTTATCGTCCGCAACCACCACATCGCGTGCATGTGTGAACAGGTCAAATTCCATCAAAAACTCATGCTGGGTATCGTTCAACAGCCAAACTTTGTATCGCGATACCGAGCCATCTCGCCCGGGCATTGGTTCAAAGGCAAGTTGCAAACCCTTAGGTTTCAATATTTTATACTGACTTTGAAGGCGGCGGGCGGGAGGCGCTTCCGGTTTTTTCTCCGGTTTTCCCTGAATAAATTTAGCCCCCGCAGATACCGGCTCAGCCGCTTCATCACGGGTCAAATCCTCCTCAAATGTTGGGATTTCAAAATCCGGGTCATCGTCGAGCCGCACTTGCAGCATCCCCTCATCCAGAATCCCGGTGATGGTGCCGCGCTCCCCCGTGAAGCGCAATCTTACCTTAGTGCCAATGGCATATAACATCTTTTTATGAAGTATGAAGTATGATGTATGATGTATGAAGTATGAAGTATGATGTATGATGTATGAAGTATGATGTATGATGTATGATTTATGAACGATGAACTATCTTGCTGCGCAAAAATAGACAAGAACTTTGAACGCAGGTTACTCTTTGTATTATTCTGCCTAGTACCGCTGAAAATCAAGGGCTTGGAATCCGCTAGTTTATACATCATACTTCATAGTTCATACATCATACTTCATACATCATAGTTCATACATCATAGTTCATACATCATACATCATAGTTCATAGTTCATAGTTCATAGTTCATACTTCATACTTCATACTTCATAGTTAAGATGCAACGTTACCTCTCCATCGATTTTTTCCGAGGGCTTACCATCGCCTTTATGATCCTTGTCAACACACCCGGCAATGGCGAGTTCATGTACCCGCAGCTTCGCCATGCGGTTTGGCACGGTTGCACCTTTACGGATCTCGTATTCCCCTCGTTTATGTTTATCATTGGGGTTTCGATGTGGTTTTCTTTTGCAAAATATGATCGAAAATGGTCGGCAGAAGCAGGCTGGAAAATCCTGCGACGCAGCACCTTACTCTTCCTCATTGGATTGATACTCAACAACTTTCCTTTTCTCTGGGAGAACTGGGATACCTGGCGCATCATGGGCGTGCCGCAACGATTGGCGCTCGGCTATGGCATTGCTTCAGTATTGGTCTTGACTTGTGAACGCCGTGTTTTGCTTGGACTTTCAGCCGCATTTTTGCTGCTTTATTGGGGCTTGTTGAACTGGTTTGTGCTTCCAGGAAGTGACCCCTATCAGGCAAGTGGTAGCGCCGTGTTGCAATTGGATCGCTGGCTTTTTGGCGAAGCCCACCTGTATCAGGAACGGGTAATCGCAAATATGCCCCGCATTTATTTTGATCCAGAAGGTGTTTTGAGCACTTTACCTGCTGTGGTTACCGTAATACTCGGCTGGCTGAGCGGCGAATTAATGACTTTTCGAGCGCGGCAAAAAGACCTTTTGGTTCGTGATTTACTCACCTTCGCAGTTATTTTGGGTTTTGTCGGAATAGCTTGGGATCTGTTTTTCCCCATCAACAAAAAACTCTGGACAAGCACTTATGTTCTCTATGTTGGAAGCCTTTCCATGATATTTTTTGCACTCAGTATTTGGCTGATTGATATCAAAGGATGGCGAAAAGGGACAGGCTTTTTTCTCACCTTTGGTGCCAATTCACTCTTTGCTTATTTTCTCTCCGAGGCATTGATTATAACGCTAGGGGCCATCACCTGGGGAGAAGGTGATGCTGCAACCAATGCGAAAGATTGGATCTACAACACTGTATTTCAATCCCTTGCGCCAACGCCACTGGGCTCATTTTCGTTTTCTTTAGGGTACATGCTGCTTTGTTGGCTGATTTGTCGATGGCTTTTTGTGCGAAAGATTTTTATCAAAATTTGAACACTTTAGTCGCCAGTTCAAACATCGCCTCGTCGCCTTTAGAATTTCCATAAGCCATAATTTTATCGAAGGTGTGGAGCGGATAGGCGGATTGAATGCGCAGGGCTTTTTCTGGGCCGTTGCAATTGGGTGTGGCAAATTGGCCCGTGAATTTGCCAGCTACAAACTCTAATTCCGTACAAAGCAGCCCGAATCCAACGTCAGCACAAAACGGGCGAAGCCACAGGTCAGGTGAAGCAGAAACGATGACCACCGTCTCGCCCTTTCGATGGACATTTTTCAATTGTTCCAGCAAGGCAGTACGCAACATAGCCGGGATTTTTTTCTGGCAAAAATCCGCGCCCAAGGCCTCCATTTCACGATCCGTTTTTCCCTTAAAAAAAACGGCTAAAACAGCAGCTTTACCTGCTCCTTTCGACCAATTTCCGGAAACAATCAAAGCTAAAAATCTAAAAATCAATACAATGCCGCCGCCCACCAAACCCGGAAAGGGAACGGCAAACCACAAAAACCGTATGAATGAATCGTCATGTGTCAATGTGCCATCAAAGTCACAAAAATGAATCCCCTGGCCTGTTCCACGTTCATAGTTCATAGTTTATAGTTCATAGTTTATAGTTCATAGTTCATAGTTAACTACCACCCAAAAATTAGGCGTTTCCTGAGCGATGCTTCCCTGCTTTAAAATTTGACGGGTTACTTCCAATTCTGGATCCGTTTCAATTTTTGCCTGAAAAGACTTTTGAATAAAAATGACGGGCTTTTTCTCTTTTAATTTCTTGTAAATCAAATTATTGTCCCCATTCGTCTCCCGGTTCACTACCCAATCTAGTGGAAGTGGCGGCGGAGTATTGGTCAAAAAATTGGCCTGCGGAAAAGCCGGAAGAATTTTAAAATTTGGCCCATATTGTTCGGACAATTGCTTTAAATCGCGGTATAAATCCGCTGTTTCCCGATCGGAATAGATACCTGAAAGTTGCGAAAAGATTGCACCCATGGGCTCCGTCATTTCGCCTCTTCGGCCATCTCGGTACACGAATTCCTGTCCTATTCGGAAGGAAAGCAGCAGTACTAAAAGTGCAATGAACCCATAAAAGTTTAAATAACGTATTGGTTTCGAGGCATTCAATAGCATCCGAGTAATTTCCATACCCGCCCAAACCCATGGCGTGGCGAACAGGATGGGCAAATTGTACCCCCAACTTACCGCAGCACACCAGGAAATGCCGAGCAGAAGGAAAAGTATCCGATGGGTGTTAAATAAGGAACGATGTGACAGCAAAAGCCCGGCAGCCACCCAAAACATTACCCGAGATTGCGCAAAAGGAACGGTATGCTCCTGTCGAAGCCAGGTGATAGCCGGGTAACTCAACACCAAAGCAAAGAGCCAGAACGACCAACTTCCCAGCGCAAGTCTGGGGTTTTTACCTTTCCAAAACCACCATGCCACTGGAGCCAGCAGCACAATACTTGGCAGCGCAAGTTCGGGTGTTATGCGAAAATAATCGAGTATGCCGTGTTGCAGGGCTTGCCCTCCAGAGGTTGCACCACGCGTCATTTGTAAATAGCCCGAGATTATATTTTCTTGAGCCAAATAGTTGAAAAACAGGGCTGTACAAACGGTAAAAGCGCCAAAAAAGAAGGCCAGATTCTTCCATCGGTTTGCTTTTTCAAAAAACAAATACAAAGCAAAAAGCGGTAGCAAGGGATAGAACGATTGCTTGCAAAGCATGGAGCAAAAAAGGCAGCAGCCTGCAATGCCCAGAAACAGAAAATTTGAATGCCCGTGTTGGAGTAACCTATCGAAAGTCGACAACTTTTCCAAAGTGGTCAGAGTGGACGCAGTTTTATAATTTATAAAAAACGCCGCCAATACCGCAAACAAAATACCATCCACCGTGTGCCAGGCCATGGGCGGGTAGCAATGTGCAGACACAACAAATCCGATTAACGCCAATGGCCAGCGCCGCGCACCTTGCTCCAAAACCGCAGCACCTAAGCAAGCATACAGGGCTAATTTACCATAAAAAAACCAGCGTTCGCCCAGCACAGCCCAATATTCGGGTAGCGCCTGAAGCTCCAATGCTCTCAACCAAACAGACATGGGCGGACGAATATAAATAACATCCTGATACAGCACTTTTCCGTTCAAAATCTGCCAGGCCAATCCAGTTAGAAAGCCACCATCGGTTTCATTCACACCAAAAGGGGCGTAGTAGAGGACGTAACCCGCCACAATGGTAAAAAACAACAGTTTCCAAACTAGAGATTGTTCAACTTTCATTGTTTATAGATCAAAGTTCATCGTCTTAGAAATTTCCGACAAAAATCTTAAAAGTCTAGAGCTTGAGGCGAGTTATCTTTGCAAATAACTTAGAAAGGGTACACATTTTTCAGGTGAAATCAGCGTAGAAATTCGTTGAACTCTTCGCAAAAGAAAACTAAGGTAGCCTTGGAATTGCGTTTGAAGGTATCTAAAAGCGAAATCTCGAAGCTAAATTAAGGAAAAACGTGGGTTGTCTTCCTGACGGGATCTGTCCGCATCAAGTGCGCTTTGGAAGCGTGCAT
>JBBQLD010000303.1:0-6054 GCA_038327555.1 Chitinophagales bacterium | reverse complement strand
AGCCACTGAATCGGCCTCTTTCACTCAGGCATTTTCTAAAATCGGCCTTATACCAGATTCGGGCGGCACCTGGACTTTGCCGCGCCTGGTGGGCTTCCAGCGCGCCACGGCGCTGATGATGCTTTCAGACAAAATTTCGGCTACCGAGGCTGCCAACATGGGCATGATCTGGAAAGTCTTTCCAGACGAAACCTTCGCAGCCGATAGCCTGAAACTTGCCGAAACGCTCGCTCAAATGCCTACCCGCGGCCTTGCACTCACCAAACAGGCTTTGAACCAAACGTTTGCCAACGACTTTGCCGAGCAAGCCAAGCTTGAAGATAAACTCCAAACCTTGGCAGGCCAAACCGCAGATTACCGCGAGGGTGTGGCAGCGTTTCTAGAGAAGCGGAAGCCGGTGTTTAAGGGGGTATAGCCTAAAAAGGTGTCACCCGCCTCATACTTCGGCAAGTGACACCTTTTTAGGCGAAATGACCAACCGACCTCCATGACGAAATGACCTCTCTCTCGTGTCTCTTTTCAAAAAACTCAGCATACTCCCCCCCGACTACGCCCGCAGCAAGGGCGATGCCCGGAAATTCTGGACAGTCCTGACGGTCGTCTTTCTCATCGTGCTGATTTTCAGCCCCGAACTGCGCTATCGTCTGCGCTCGCTGATCGAGTATCCATTGCATTATAAGGAGTACAAAGAATTTGGCATCCGAATTCCGGGCCGCTACAAAACCCATGGTATTGATGTAAGTCGCTGGCAAAGTCGGGTGGACTGGACAAGGGTAAAAAAGATGAAAGTGGGAAATATTCAGGTCAAGTTTGCTTTCATCAAAGCCACTGAAGGAACTTGGATGAAAGACCCGGAATTTGAACGAAATTGGAGAGGTACTCGCGAGGCAGGAATCATACGAGGTGCATATCATTTCTTCCTGCCCAATGTGAGCGTAAAGGATCAGGTTTTGCAATTCAGTCGGGCTGTCAAACTTAAGTCAGGCGATTTGCCGCCGGTGGTAGACATTGAAGAAACGCGCGGCATGGGCAAGACGCAGATTCAAAAATATACCAAAGAATTTCTGGAGCTGCTTGAAAAGCAATTTAAAATTCGCCCCATCCTCTACACCAACCGCGATTTTTACAAGAACTATTTTGCGGATAATGAAGCATTTAAGGGCTATCTCTTCTGGATCGCCCATTACCATGTGGCTGATTTTGATATGCCAGGTGGTGAAGCATGGCATTTTTGGCAGCACAGCGACCGGGGCAATGTGAACGGAATCAACGAATTGGTTGATTTCAATGTATTCAATGGCGACAGTGTGGCATTGCGGAAATTGTGTGTGCCGTAATAGTTAACGCTTAATATTCTAGATATTTTGCACCCAAAATCCTTACCTTCGCGTCCTTTTTTAAAAAAAACATAATTTAGGGATGCTATCAGTAAATAACGTTTCAGTCCAATTTGGGAAACGAATACTCTTTGACGATGTCAATCTGAAGTTTGTAAAAGGCAATTGTTACGGGGTAATTGGCGCCAACGGAGCCGGAAAATCTACCTTTTTAAAAGTGCTTTCTGGTGAAATTGAAAGTACTCGTGGCAACCTGGAAATTACGCCTGGAGAACGAATGGCCGTGCTGAGCCAGAACCACTTTGCTTTTGATGAATTTCCGGTTTTGGATACCGTGATCATGGGGCACAAACGGCTCTATGAGATCATGCAAGAGAAAAACGCCATTTATGACAATCCAAACGCAAGCGAAGCGGACTCTATGCGCGCGGCGGAACTAGAAGGAGAATTCGGCGAAATGAATGGATGGATGGCGGAAAGTGATGCCGCAGAGCTGCTCAGCAATCTGGGTGTGCACGAGTCTTTGCACTATAAATTGGTGAAAGAACTTAACGGCTCAGAGCGTGTCAAAGTGCTGCTTGCGCAGGCTTTGTTCGGCTCGCCTGATATTTTGCTGATGGACGAACCGACCAACGACCTGGATGCAGAGACCTCCGACTGGCTTTGTGACTTCCTGGCTGATTACCAAAACATTGTCATCGTGGTCTCACACGACCGCCACTTTCTGGATATGGTGTGTACCAATGTGGTGGATGTAGATTTTGGCAAGATTCGGATGTTTACGGGCAACTATACTTTCTGGTACGAGGCCAGTCAGTTGATGTCTCGCCAAATGGCCGATAAAAACAAAAAAGTGGAGACCAAGCGTCAAGAGATGATGGACTTTATCGCCCGCTTTTCGGCCAACGCGTCCAAATCAAAACAAGCTACCAGCCGAAAGAAGGCACTGGAAAAATTGAATTTAGAGGAGCTGCAAGTGTCGAGCCGCCGCTACCCCTACATAGCATTCAAGCCTGAGCGAGAACCAGGCGATGTCATTTTGAATGTCGAAAACCTGTCGAAAAAGAATGAAATGGGCGAATACCTGTTTAAAAACCTGTATTTGCGATTCAATAAAGGCGAAAAGATTGCTGTGTTGAGCCGAAACGCTTCGGCGGTGACCGCATTTTTCAACATTCTGGCAGGTGAAGACAAGAACTTTGGCGGTGAATTCCAGTACGGCCAAACAATTCTTCCCCAATATCTACCTAACGATAACAGCGAATTCTTCTCTGGCGATCAGGATATGAACCTGATTGATTGGTTGCGCCAATATTCTAAGGATAAAGACGAGTCCTTTATTCGTGGTTTTCTTGGACGGATGTTATTTGGCGGGGAAGAGGTATTCAAACGTTCTGGTGTCTTATCAGGTGGTGAAAAAGTGCGTTGCATGATGTCTAAAATCATGCTTACCAATCCAAATTTCTTGATTCTGGATGAGCCGACCAACCACTTGGATCTGGAATCCATCACGGCTTTGAACAATGGGATGCAGGAGTTCATTGGAAATATCATTTTCACCTCTCATGACTATCAGATTCTGGACTCTGTAGCCAACCGGATTATCGAAATTACACCAAATGGGCTCATTGATCAGTACATGAGCTACCACGACTTTGTACACAGCGAAAAAGTGATCAACCTGAAGGCGGAGTTGTATGGAGAATTGGTTGGGGCGTAAGCAGATACTGCAAGTTTGTCTTCATCTTGACAACTGCCGTTAATCCTTGGTTAAGTACGCGCCAAAGTTTTAAAGTCCGCCTACTTTTGTTCCGTTCTTGTTCACAACGTACCCTACGTACTATCTAACTTTTGTCAACTTTTCAACAATGAGAAAAACACTCCTCGTGCTGGCGATCCTCTTCGTGACGCTTGCTGCATTTGCGCAAAAAATACTCCCTTCCGCCAACATAAAAACCCTTGAAGGCCAGTCCATTAATGTTCAAGAATTAGGCAAAACGGGCAAAATCACCGTCATCAGCTTTTGGGCTACCTGGTGCTCCCCTTGTAAAAAAGAGCTGGATGCTATTGCTGATTATTACGAAGAGTGGCAAGAAAAATATGGCGTAGAACTCGTGGCCATTAGTGTAGACGACGCCCGTTCTGCTGCAAAAGTACCTGGCATGGTGAAAGAAAAAGGCTGGAAATACCGTGTTTTACTTGATCCGGGCAAAGAACTTCAAACCGCTGCTAATATTCAAGCCGTGCCACACACTTACGTACTCGATCAAAATGGCTACATCATTTTTGAACACAATGGTTATACGCCAGGTGATGAATTGGAATTAGAAGAGCTGTTCAAAGACTTGGTGAAGAAATAGTGCTGTTTGAGGCAGCCGCAGTTTAAAAACGCGCCACAAGCTGCCCCATTTGCCAAACATCTTCAAAGGAATTGTACAAGGGCACGGGCGCAAAACGGATCACATTGGGCTCGCGCCAATCGGCCATTACACCGTTTGCGGCAAGGAAATCGAACAATGCCTTGCCGCGATGATCGGTCAATAAAGACAATTGACAGCCGCGTTGCTTAGGATCGCCTGGTGTAATAATTTTGAACAAATTGCGACTACCATTGGCCTCCTTCAGCACTTGTTCCATAAAAGCGGTGAGTTGCAAGCTTTTTACCCGTAGATTTTCAATTCCCGCTGCATCAAAAATATCAAGACTGGCTTTGTGCGCAGCAAAAGAGAAGATTTGCGCATTGCTTAGTTGCCAGCCTTCTGCGCCCTGCATCGGGCGAAATCCTTTTTTCATTTTAAAACGCTCCGCCTCATCGTGTCCCCACCAACCTGCAAAACGCGGCAGTTCGGGCGAGTTGGCGTGACGTTCATGCACGAATGCCCCTGATGGTCCGCCAGGCCCGGAATTCAGGTATTTGTAACTACACCAGACAGCAAAATCCGGCCCCCAATCGTGCAACTGAAGGGGTAAATTACCGGCAGCGTGGGCCAAATCAAAGCCCACTTTTGCACCTATATCATGCCCTGCAGCAGCGATTTTACCCAACTCATAGAATTGCCCGGTGTAATAATTGACGCCGCCGAACATGACCAAGGCTACGCTATCTCCTTCATGCTCAAGGATGTCCAGAATATCTTCCGTACGCAAAATATCCTCACCGGCACGAGGAGCCACTTCCACAATGGCTTTTTCGGGATCCAGGCCATGCCATCTGACCTGGCTTTCCATGGCATATTGGTCGCTGGGAAAAGCACCGGCCTCCATCACGATTTTGAACCGTGTAGGTGTGGGCCGATAAAAAGAGGCCATCATGAGGTGCAGGTTCACGGTCAGTGTATTCATTACGACCACCTCATGTGGGAGCGCACCAACGAGTCGGGCTGTCTGCTGCGTTAGGAATTTGTGGTAGTGCATCCAGGGCAAATCGCCCCGAAAATGGCCCTCGACGCCATGTTCAGCCCATTGATCGAGTTCGTGCAGCAGCGCTTGGCGTATGGCTTTGGGTTGGAGTCCGAGGGAATTGCCGCATAGATAGATCGAATTTGTGGTCGCCTCACTTGAAGTGGGACTATCCATAATTCGATGGTATTTTGGAAAAATAAACTGCTCACGAAAGTGTCGGAGCGGGTCTTGTGCATCGAGGGTGCGAGCAGAGGCGAGTGTATTTTCGTAGTGCATTTAATACCTGCTGAAAGTTTGAAGTCGCAAAGGTGGCAATTCTATAGTCCCCTTTGCTTTCCCCAGTTCGGCCAATTCACCGGGTATTCGGCGGACGTCGCAATTGAATTATCCGAGGAGCGTGTGTTGCAGCACATACACCGCTACACCTGCCAGATACCCTACCGCTGCTAAAAACGAAATTCGTTTTAAGTACCAGAAGAAATTGATGTTTTCCATGCCCATTGCTGCTACTCCTGCTGCAGAGCCGATGATGAGCGTACTGCCACCCGTACCCGCGCAATAGGCGATGAGTTCCCAGAAAAAACTGTCTGACGGGTAGACTTCAAGGGTGTACATCCCTTGAGCAGCGGCCACGAGCGGTACATTGTCCACAATGGCAGACAGGAACCCGATCAGTACGCCAATGGCGGTCACATTGCCAACTGTATGATCGAGCCATTCGGCCAGATGATGCAGCGTTCCCACGCTTTCAAGTGCTGTAACGGCGACCAGGATTCCAAGGAAGAACAAAATACTTGGCGTGTCAATCTTGCGCAATGCGTGATTTACAGATCGGAGACCTTTTTCACCCTCGTCTTTTTTACTGTGAATGAGTTCGGTGAGCACCCACATCACTCCGAGGCCGAAAAGCATACCCATATAGGGCGGCAGGTGCGTAACGGTTTTGAAAATCGGCACAAAAAGCAGCGCCCCGATGCCGATGCCAAATACCATATTGCGTTCAAATGGGGTTGAATTTTCATAGTACTCGTCCTCTAATTTAGGGGTTTGCACCTTCCCTTTCATGCTTCGCGAAAGCATCAGAAGTGGCACAAGCAGGCAAACCAAACTGGGCAGGAAGAGCATTTTCATGATGTTCAAGGCGGTGATTTGGCCACCGATCCAAAGCATCGTAGTGGTCACGTCTCCAAGCGGCGACCAGGCACCGCCCGCATTTGCAGCAATAACTACCATTCCTACCAATAATAGGCGATCCTCGCGATCCTCTACAATTTTGCGCAAAAGACTGACCATTACGATGGTCGTGGTCAGGTTA
>JBBQLD010000302.1:0-6087 GCA_038327555.1 Chitinophagales bacterium | reverse complement strand
GTACTACCGGAACGCTGTTCCGGTTTGCTTGTACTACCGGAACGCTGTTCCGGTTTGCTTGTACTACCGGAACGCTGTTCCGGTTTGCTTGTTCCACCGGAACGCTGTTCCGGTTTACTTGCTGCCGGAACAGCGTTCCGACTTACTTGCTGCCGGAACAGCGTTCCGACTTACTTGCTGCCGGAACAGCGTTCCGGTTTACTTGCTGCCGGAACAGCGTTCCGGTTTACTTGCTACCGGAACGGAGTTCCGGCTTACTTAAACTACCGGAACAGCGTTCCGGGCTACATACTTGTCCAAAACCTGACCCATCACCCCCTCAAAAATCAAGCCTTCCATTTTTTTGTAAGCATCGGTCAAAGGAATATCCTCGATAAATTTTGTGTAAATAAACGCTGCATTGGCCGCCACCAACTTGTAATGCTCTGTTTTCGGGGTGCCTGCCAGCATCTCCCGGGCGATGGCGAGGCATTCCTCTGAATTGGCGGCGCTTACGGCCTCGAAGGGTAGGGGAGCGATGCCAAAATCCTTTGGTGCAATTTCATAGTCTTGTTTTTTGCCGTCCCTGTATTCGAGCAATCTAGTAGGCGCGCTGACAGATATTTCATCCAATCCATCCCAGCCCCGTGCGACGATGAAGTGAGTTTTGCCCATTTTGATCCCTGTTTCAAAAATCACGTCCATCAAATCCGCGAAGGCAGTGCCGACAAATTGACGTTCCGGCAAATACGGATTGACCAAAGGCCCTAGCACATTGAACACCGTGGGAACGCCCATTTTGGCTCGCATGGCAGCAAAATGTCGAAAGACTGGATGGACATCTGGCGCAAATACAAAGGCGAGATGGGTAGCTTTCATGGTTTTGTCTGCTTGTTCTGGTTCAAATTTGGCAGGAACCCCCAAACTTTCCAGTAAGTTGAAACTACCAAAACGCCCTGCGGCGGCACGGTTGCCGTGTTTGGCTATGTTTAATCCGCAGTGTGCCAAAAGCAGGCTGGCCAGCGTGGAGGTATTGATGCGGGGAAGACCGGAACCACCTGTGCCGCAGAGGTCTACAATTGAGCTTGCGGTTAATGGAGGAATTGGGGTTTTGAACTCCATCAGCACCGCCACAAAATTGGCTAAATCATTGGCGTTGCGCAATCTGTGGCTGAGGGATACGAGGAGGATTTGTTTTTGGTCTTCTGAAAGCTGGCCCTCTTCAATAGCGATTAAAAAAGTACGAAGGGTGTCTTGGCGCAAAAGTGCGCCGGTTTGGAGGGTATGTGAAAGTTCGTGATAAATGCGATTGCCAGATGCCATACGGCCCTCCACAACGTTGCGGAGCATGCGCATTCCGGCCTGGTTTTTCATGGACAACACAGATTCCGGGTGAAACTGGATGCCTTCGATGGGCAAGCGTTTGTGGCGTATGGCCATTACCACCCCATCCTTGGAGCGTGCGCTGACCTCAAACTCTGGCGGAATGGTATCACCGGCCCAAGAGTGGTAGCGTGCCACTTCGCAATCGGGCTCTAGTCCGGTGAAAATACCACGTCCATCGTGGTCAATTTGCACTGCTTTTCCATGAACCGGAGCGATATTTGCGAGCGTGCCTCCAAAAAACTCAATAAGCGCCTGATGCCCCAGACACACTCCCAGAATGGGTTTTTCGCGGTAAAAACGCCCAATGATCTGCATCATATTCCCAGCATTGTGCGGTACGGAAGGGCCTGGCGATAGGACTAACATATCGAACTCAACTTGAGCAAGTGCTTCAGCCTCCACGGTGTTTCGATATACTTTTACCGTGCAACCGAGTTGGCGGAAGAAGTCCACCAGGTTGTAGGTGAAGGAATCGAAGTTGTCTAGCATTAATATGGTCGGCGGGTGCATAATGAGGTGGTGATTGGTTTATTGGTGGGTAAGGCAAGCGTACGTGATTCGCAATGCTGTATCAGTACGATGATGCAAAGATTCAAAAAAATACTCCGGGTTTGCAAGTGCCCGGAGCAAGTTTTTTTCAAACCCCCAAGTTCTACTTCTTCTTATACTTGCCCATCAGGTCTTCCACGAGTTTGGTTAGCCACTGCCGCTCGGCGATGTACTCGGCTTTGGCGATGTCATTCTGGATGATTTCGAGGCGTTCCACATCGCGTTTGCCTTCTGCGTTGATGATGCGCTTCATGGTGTCGGCGAAGCGTTTGCCCATTTTTTTCTTGGTGGCTTCGAGATTCTTGTGCCGAAAGAAGAAAAGAATGGCAGCTTCTACGCGGTCTTCGAGGTATTCGCCAACGCGGTGATCGGCTTTTTCGCGGAAGAATCGTTCAGATAATGCCTTGATTTCCAGTATTCTACCCGATATTTTGCACTGGATGTCCTCGTAGTCGGAGGTCATGAGGATACGGCAGGTTTCCTGATAGTCTTTGGTATGGAAGAGGTAGTTAGCCAAGGCGAACTCGTAATATTGTTGCGAGGGCATTACGCCTAGGATCTTTTTTTTGTGGGTTTCTATGAAGTCTTTGGCCCAGGAGAATTCTTGGAGGCGGAGGGCGAGTGGAATAGTATTCAAAAGTTCTGAAGCACTAATCATCCCATTATTAATATAAATTCTACCTGAATTTACTCTTCCAACATGAAGATCAAAAAGAATTTGGAGGTAGACACTTTCTCCTTTGTTGGCACAACGAGTGCAATAATTACAGGCAGAATTTTCAAATAAAATCGTACAATAAGGGGGAATCATCTTTTCGTTTGCCCGTAATAACTTGATAAATTCACGCAATTCATTTGGCTCATTGTCTAAAGGCTCTGTTGAAAGCAGGTTTATGGCACGAGCATACAATTGACCAAGAGGTTTTGTGAAGAATTGATGTGAAAAATGTGGTGCTAAATCGTGAATTAGGGTCTCTTTAAGAAAATCTAGATTTAAAGGAGCTACCAAATTTTGATTAAGTAGCAAACAGACAAACCAAAGTTTACCAATCAGATAATGTTCATTAAAGGAAATGATAACATTCTTCAAATTAAGGTCATCCTTCCTTTTATTTCGGATACTTTGAAACAAATAAGAGTCATTTTCAGATAAAAACCGTGTGTAAAAGTCTTGGGTTGTTTGCCAATGGAGGGTGTCTTTTGAACTGGCAATTTGCTGATGAACAGACCAAAACTTATCTTCTAAACCTCTATCACGATAGAAACCTTGCAAGTAGTACAAGTATTGGAGATCATTCATCTGTTTAAGCGCCATATTTTCAGCTACCCATCTTCGAACATGGGCAAGGGTTTCTCCCATCAATTTGGGTAATTTATTTTCAACCCATTCTTTTCCTGGGAAAACTACTTCGTAAACAGCCTCTCGATGCATTTTCTCTTGTTCATTTTGGTTTAGACACCTCAAAAGATAGTGCAACAACAGCGCACACTCCTGCTTGATACTGTTGGAGTTGTTTAAAAAGTGCAGTAAGTCCTTTTGTTCCTCCTCGGTCAAGACATTTAGGATTTCTACCAGGTCACTATTCTGCATAGGAAGCAATTTCAGAAAATAACAATAAAATTTTGAAAAAAAACAGAAAGTCTTTTGGGAAATTTACCTTTGGCAGAAATTTGGCGAAACAAAAATCGCCACAACATACATCAACCATTTATTTTATGAAAACGTTGCTCTATTTTTTCTCGCTCCTTTGTTCTTTTGTGTTCTTTGGAGGGTGTTCGGAACCTATGACCTATTCAAGTATCAAAAAAATCCCAGGTATTGAAAAATATGAGGCGCAGGGATATTTTACCAATGACCCCATCCCAATGCTGGTGAATGATCCAAAATGGCTCAGCATCAATACTCCCATGCCAGACAATGCCTACCTACTTCTTGTTGGCTCCCCACTTGATTCAGTGGTAATTACCCAGGATTCAACTAGGTATTATGGAGCCTTTGTGACAGTAAGGGGTATCTTGGATAAAGACAAGGCTTTTATGAAAAAAAAGGTTTTGACGGTGGAGACTATTGAGGTGAATAGCAGCTCGACCAGCAATCGTGGCCCTTATATTGTTAATCACTGTACGCTAACGCAATTGCCTTGTGCTTTTAGTCCAGCTCCGCCGCCGCTTTGTTCCATTAGCACACCTTCTGATCATAAATTCGCTTTGTTATTCAGTGGGGGGAAATCCTTGAAAGATGCCAAATTTCGATACTGGAACGACCTGGAGTTTATGTATCTAACCCTACGAAGTCAATATGGATTTGCAGACAATAATATGGCAGTCGTTTATATGGATGGCCGCGAAGAGACTCCTGCTTCGCCCATGCAGGTGGGCTATTCTGCAAGCCCGCTGGGATTGGACAGTGCAATCGCTTACCTCAAAAGCCGAATGACTACTGGAGATACGTTATTTGTTTTTGTAACCAATCATGGCGGAGGTTTCGATCCCACTTATGCAACTCCTTTGAGTGGAAGCACTGACAATGGTTTGGATGAAGCCGATTTTTCAACACCCATGTTCGATGAAAACATTTGCTATTACAAACCGGCAAGTTCTGATCATTTCATCAAAGACGATGTCTGGAAAACGAAGTGGAATACCTTGTTGGACAGTAAAAACCCATTATTAATTGCCGTGTATGAGCCTTGTTTTAGCGGTGGATTCTTGCGCGATATGTCTGGCCCTAACAGGGTCAATATAACAGCCGCCTCTGAAAATGGATATTCTTATGGTTTGCAACCGGATAATGTGTACGATGCCTTTAGCTACTTTTTTACCGCGGCACTCCATGGCAGGAACGCGGATGGAACTTGCTTGAAATCAGACCCTGATATAGCACCCCAAGATGGAAAAATTTCTATTTGGGAGGCATACTTGTATGCCCATGCCAATGACCATGGGGCTGATCACAGCCATTTTCTGGACGACATTTGCGATGGGGTAGGTGTTGGAGGCGTGATGATGATCTCTCCCTCCAGCGGTATGCAAGGTTTCTTTTCTAAGGGATTGTTTTTGAAATAGATTAATAAAGTATAACTTTAAAAACCTGTAATCGCTCCATAGAAATCCCCGAAATATTTTTGCCTCATACTTTTCACCAAACATCTCTTTTCCCAATGGCTATTACTTCGAACAAATCAACTTTTGCCATCTGCAAGGCACTTGCTTTTGTCGCCACCATCTTTGTTTTTGGTTGCGAAAATTATTGCCCCCCTTCTCCACCCCCACCCCCCTGCTTGTCCCAAACCCCCTTAATTACAAAACAAGCGACTGGCTTTTCTGTCATGCCAGGCACTTTTATCCAGGGAGCTGCGAGTGTTGTAATTTCAACAAAGGATGTAAACAACAATCTCTTGGATACAGACACGATTGCTCCATCTGCCACTCGTTTTTACGCTTACCCACATACCGCCGTTCGACCCATCCAATTGCATTTTGTGTACAAGACTGCATCGGGCGACACCCTTGCTGAAGATATGTTGCGCGTAGATGATTCTGAAATAAACAATGGTGGTATAGTAGCTATAGATGTTTTAATGGGCCGAACCACCACTAACCCTCCCGGCAACCCAGCAACTTGTCCCAGCACTTCAGGCCAGCCTATTGCTACAGGTACTGGTTCTGTTAATTTTGCATGGGCACCTAATGACTGGTTTAAGGTCATCGTAGTACATAATAGTGTAACGAAGGTATTTGGCCTTCATGCAAAAGCATCGCAAATTCAAGGTGCGGCGGGTTTGGTATTAATTTATGACAGTAATGTTTTTAATTGTCTTGGCAATCCGGCAATTACCTTTTCCGATGATGAGAAAACAGGTTATGTAGAAACATCTTCCACTAACCTTACCTGTAAAGTGTCGGGAACGGATAACAATGACGGGCAAACACTACGCCGCATAGTACTTGAGGGGCCAAGTGGTTGCAACATTACCGTGATGAAGTAATCATCAGATTTGTTCCTCGATTACGCAAGCGCCACCGCACCCATTGCGGTGGCGCTTTTTTTATGGAATTACTGGAACAACTAAGTCTGGAACCAATCTGTCACCCTCCCACCGAGTACTTTCATCCCGAACGCAGCGAGGGAACTGCTATTGAGTGTAGTGAACGTTTTCGCCTTTTGCATAG
>JBBQLD010000301.1:0-6092 GCA_038327555.1 Chitinophagales bacterium | reverse complement strand
AGCCTTTCGCAAGTAATCGCGTACTGTATTACGAGCGATATTGCTTAGCCGGGCAATTCTTTTAGTGGGAAAGCCCCGCAACTTGAAATCGAGAATTTGTCGAATCTGATGCATTGATTTGCTAACTGCTGCCATGTGTGTATTTTTTTAGAAAACAGAACATAACAGGATTTGCATCAAATCTCCGTTCCTAAATAAGTGGTCAACTTGGTCCGGAATGATCCGAAGTTGAGCCGAATTCCAGAGGGGTCAGTTTGGCCCGGTACAAGGGGGCAGTTTGATCCGGTACGCAGGGGGTCAATATCATCCGGTACGGAGGGGTCAACTTAGTCCGGTATATTCATAAAGAGCCGCTTTGGCGCTAATATCAGCCATTGAATGGGTCATGGAGCGCTACGCAGTAACAACGCACAAAGATTCCGGCATCAAAAACGACCCGAACGATTGGGCGGAGGAAGTGGGCAATCCGAGGTATATTTTGGATTTGTTGCTGTCGGTCATTCGTTTGAGTGTGGAGACGGTGGAAGTGGTGCGGGGGCTGCCGGGGGCGGGATTTGAGGAGGTGGAGGTGGTGAGTCCGATATGATTCCACGCACACGTTCCCCTAATTTCTACCTGATAAACTGCGCGCCCGAAAAGTGCCCGTTCACTTGATTAACTACCTTTTTGGGGTGTCAGTCTTGTCGGTTATCGAGCCTTTCCAATTCATTCTATTCTAGTTGGGCAACGGTATTAATTGCGGCTGTACTGCCATAATATCTATAACTGGCAATATTGCATTATGTAGAAAAGTGCCTTTGAAAGCTCCAAACATTAACCCGCGAAGTGTAGAAGCCGAAATTCCTAACAAAGTCTTTGAAAGTGATTCTGGCACATCAAGATATTTCCCATCGGTTTTTACGAGCACTTTTCCCAAATCAATAACCGTATAATGAAATACGGCTGAAAATTGTCCTACTTGCACATCTTTCTCCAAATCTTTGATAACTACGTCTGCGAATACCGTCAAAACGTTTTCTTGCATATTCGGGATTGTCCGAAACTGAATATCAAAGTTGAAAGTTGACAATGTTCCGCCCTCTGATGGAGCCTTAATTATTGAATTGACTATTTCAATTCCCTTTATGCTGAATTCAAACTTATTTTCCATATTATGCGCTTAGAATTTGCCGTTCAAAAGTGCTTATTGGCACAGTTACCATATTTTTAAGAGACATACCAAATGAGGAGCCACCTATGGTAAGTGGAATTTCACAAGAAATCCGTGCAGTTAAATCAGCACTAACTTGATACCTAATTTCTGGAACTGGCTTTTCATCAAGTGCCAGTAATCGCACTCCTAAAACCCTTTGAATATCAGTTAGGGTGTCTATTGTAAAATTATGTCCGCCGCTCAACCATTTGGTGATTACGGATGGACTTTGCCCTACTAATTCAGCGAACTGTTTTTTGCCAATTTTATTTGCTGCCATTGCGTCGGCAATTTTGGCAGACAACATCATTCGGCTTTCAGTACGTGCAAGTTCTTCAGGAGTTACAAGGGACAGGAGTTCGTCCAAAACCGTACTTTCGTAGGCTTTGGCATTCTTATTATGCTGTTTCATGTCTGAATTTATTATGATTAGTTCGAGAAAGGGATTAAAGGAACTTTATTCGTCTTCTTTATCAATGGCATCATCCTCGAAAACCAAGTTGCCAATAATCTCGTCTCCATCCCATCTAATTTCCTTATCGAGTATCCTTTGGGTCAACGCATCGGATACCATCCGAATCAAGGAATTTTCATATTCGAGTTTGGGTATTTCTTGAAAGGCCGCAATACCTTTGGGCTTTGGCCCGCCACCACCTAAAATAATTGCAACACCGGACAATCTCATACAATACAGCCGAAGCCGTTTTTTAGGGTAATCACGCAAGTCCCAAACATCTTGACCAAATTTACCTTCAGGTCTTGTAAAATAATATTCTTGCACCCCGACTTTATTGGCCATTGTTACAATTTGACTCGTCAAGTCTGCCAACTCTTTTGAGTATTCAGCTTTGTTCTCAATGAAGAACCGCTCGAAAAGCGTGAGCTCATCGTCATCTAGGATTACGGAATAAACTGTCGCGCGTTTACCACAAAGCCGAACCAACTTTTGAATTCTAAATTTCACCTTTGATTTAAATTCCGGCAAATGTAACAGCCTTTATCATTAGATGTTTCACCCAAAAGTAAAATTTTTTACTTTTTTAAAATACCTGAAAGAGAGCGGCATCCCCAACGACCCCAACGATTGGGCGGCGGAGCTGGGCAACCCAAGATATATTTTGGATTTTTTGCTGTCGTTCATTCGTTTGAGTGTGGAGACGGAGGAAGTGGTGCGGGGGCTGCCGGGGGCGGGATTTGAGGAGGTGGAGGTGGTGAGTCCGATTTGAGGGTGGCTATGAAATCAAAACGATCCTTTGCTACGCCCATTAAAATGCTAATTTACGGAGGAGGCAAACCCAAAAAGCCTTAGATTTGCAGACTTAGTGCCCATCATTCAAACGCAATAGCATTCATGGAATACGAAATAAAACTTTCTGGTACGCCTTTCGATGATGGAGCCATTGACCTGGACCGTCTGGAAATCATTGCACAGTATTTGCGCGACATTGCAAAAGGAGCGCTCCAAATGCGCATGTTTGGCTCCAGTTACAAAAGAGGGCGTGAAACAGAAGATATTGCCAAAGCACTTAGAATCCGACTGCGTGGATTGAGTCAAGGCAGCACGATTTTGCATCTTGAATGTGAACCATTCCGAAGTACCCTGCGTAATGTACAAGGCAGTCTTTTTCAACAGGCCATTCTGGAGCGTTTGCCAGACCAAACACCTATTTCCTTGGTGATGGAAAGTTTTCAGGAGGCACTTGCCCCCGAAAGCAATGGAGAAATGCTGGACAAACAATTGCTCAAGGACCTGCAAAGTTTTAGAAAGGTACTGGTCAATGAGGCGCAAACGCTTGAGTTCAGCAACCGAGGAAGCCTGCCTGACCTTCAATTACGGATGGCCGATTTTGCGCGATTGAAAACCATTGAAGAGCAAACACCCAATCCACAGCCCGTTGTGATTGCAGGCATCGTGGAAGAATTGAAGTTTTCTAAAGCCAAAGTGACCTTTATCCCAGACAAGGGTCGCCCAATTACCGGTTTTTTGGGTGAAACAGTCCCGGCAGGTGAAATGGCTAAATATTGGGGCCAGAAAGTAACCATCCGGGGAACCGCACATTTTAGGCCGAGCGGCCAAATGAGTTTTGTTGAAATAGGAAAAGTTTCGTTGTCTGATCAAGGCGATGCCTATTTCTCACGGCCAGTGCTGCGTGAAACGGTTGCGCAACAATTGGAACGTCAGATGGCGGCAAAGAAAACCACCGGCAATAAGCTCAGCCAATTCATCGGAATTTTGTCCGATGCTGAAGGAGATTTTGAAAACGACCTCAAAATGTTGAGCAAATGAGAAAGTTTGTATTGGACACGAATATCGTTCTGGCTTAAATTCGCCAAAGCCCTCAGTATCTTGATGTCGAGCGTCGGCTGAGTCTAACAGCGGATGATGCCCAACTCATTGTTTCTGTGGTGACTATCGGCGAAATTCGCGTTTTGGCTCGACGAAATGGCTGGGGCGAAAAGAAAACAGCACAACTGGACTCCTTCATAGAGCAGACCTTGTTTGTCGTGGACGTGAGCTCCGGAGCACCCGAACTTTTGGACGCGTATGTGGAGATTGACTATTTTTCCAATGGCCGAAGCATGGGAAAAAACGACCTTTGGATAGCAGCAACGGCGAAAGTAACGGGCGCCACACTGGTTACAACGGATGGAGACTTTGACCATCTGGGAGATGGGTTTGTTCAACTTGTAAAGATTTCTAAGAATTAGCAACCGATATCGTTAATAGGGCAATAGTTCGGACTGGCAAAATATCCGTACAAACGAAACGCACCAACAATGAAGCCTGGAAAAAACGACAAAAAAGCATATCTCCTGTTCACGCCGGACGAACTGGATTTTTTGCAGGACAACACCTGGCAAATGGCCGAAGCATTTGGTTTGGATAGGCGTATCGGCAACCTGGCCGGCAAAAGGGCAGTCGGCTTTTATGCCTTGGATTTGGAGTGCTTGCACGATGTTGCCGAACTTGCCAAAAATGATGCGCCCATTGAGCAGCATGAAATGATAGAGGGCCTTATGCGAAAAATTGCCGCAGCCATGCTTTAAGCTGATTCTCCTGATCGTAATGCCAAGGCCTGCTACAATCGCTTCGGCATTAAAAAAGCCAACTTCCTGAATTTCAGAAAGTTGGCTTTAAAACTTGTTGATCAACCCGCCGTCGCCCCGAGAACTCGGGATTGCGGTTGGGGTAGAACCCGCCGTCCCACCGCCTCCGGCGGTGCTATGGCGGGTAAAGTGGAGCTGGCGGGACGCACATCTAAATATTTAGGTAATTGATAATCAATTGATTGTGTTGGTATTTTGAATTGGTGGTGTAAAAAGTGGTGTAAAAACCCCACCTGCTACATGCTCAACCCCATGTTGTGGGGCGAGTTAGGACAAACCCGTTTGGCTTGGTAATATTTTCTGGCAACTGACTTTCCCGAAGTTTTTTCTTCCCAATAAGCCCACTAAAATCCACGACACTTTAAAGTTGTATCGAGTGCCTGCTTGGAGGGAAATAAAGCCCAACCCGTTTTTGAGGTGAAAGACTTTTTATGGCCTGAATGGGCGGTATCAGGTCGGTGTCACCTGAAATCAGAATAGCTACATCAAATTGGTCCGTAAAAGCATCCATGAGCATTTGAGTAGCGATATTCACATCTGTCATTTTTTCCTTTGGGGAAGGCCAATTACTTCCACATCCCCTGCATTTAATAACATTTGATTGATACCTTCCGTAATAAAAATGGCAACCAGTTGAGGATTTCAAAGCATCCAAGTAGGTGCGTTGCCTTTTTTCTTTGTCAGGCTGATTGGTTACCATTGAGGTGAAGTATTTGGTCGCTACTAATTCCTGCCCAGTAACCAAGAGTGACCGGGAAAGTGCTTCGACATCCAACTAAAGGTACTTATTGTTGTATTGGGCCTTCATTCCAAAATATAGATTGAAACCATCAATATATGTAATGACTCGTTGCATGATGAGAAAATCAATTAAAATGGGTGATTGGAACTTTGATTAAATTTTTGCTGGATTTTTAGCAGCGCGAATAGATGAGGGTTTTGATGATTTTTTCTCTGCTCAAAAAGTGTGTATTTTTTAAAATAATTTTTAAAGCAGTAAAAATTATTACTACCTTTGCCCTACCAAAACAGCACTGGGGGTAGTCCCCCCAGCCGTTCGCCCCGAAAGGGGCGATTCTTTTTTAAGGGATAAGCACATTTTAAAAGTCGGAAAAGTGGTCATGCCACTTTTCCGACTTTTTGTTTACATAAGGTACTTCCAACCCCCAAATCAGATTATTTAAAGGTTTCCACAAAATGTGGATAACTTGGCAAGTGGTTGGAAATCAATACTTATGGCGTGTTAAATTTTAAAACAAAATAGAGATAATTTCTCTAAATATGGATTTTTCGCCTCAAAACGTCCTCAAAAAGCTTGTTTCTATCTCCTTTGGGCTATACCTCTTTTCCTTTGGTGCAGATGTACCCGAAAATCAGGGTTAAATCACTAACAATTCTTGTAGTGTGCAGATTCCACTTTGAACTGGTTAGAATTGTGGGCATAATTGCTATCAGGACGCTATTTTTTCTCGTTCAACCAGCGTAAGTAACCATTGCTATCTGTCCCTATCTTTGCCCACCAAACCCACCTCCACCTTAACTAATGAGCCAATCTCCGTTCCATTCCACCCTCACCCATTTCCGCAAATACGCCCGCTC
This sequence comes from Chitinophagales bacterium, assembly GCA_038327555.1. Lineage (GTDB taxonomy): Bacteria > Bacteroidota > Bacteroidia > Chitinophagales > Saprospiraceae > M3007. The sequence continues at coordinate 193 of JBBQLD010000301.1, read as the reverse complement.
CGAGCGCGACAAAGGCGACCAATTCGAGCGGCTCATGCAGGCCTATTTGCAGACCGACCCGCGCTATGCCGACCTATTCACCCATGTTTGGCTCTGGAACGATTTTCCCGCCCGCCGCGACTTTGGCGGAAAAGATACGGGCATTGACCTCGTGGCCCGCACCACTTCAGGTGGCTATTGGGCGATCCAATGC
>JBBQLD010000300.1:0-6123 GCA_038327555.1 Chitinophagales bacterium | reverse complement strand
GCTGGCTGGAGCAAGTCAACGGTAAAGCTGCCCGCGTTGGGGATGGGGAAAAGTGAAATTGCCCATTTTTGTTCCACAGAAGTTGGCGTGGCTGACGATTCCCGATTTTCTACAGAAAGAAGTGCTGTTTCTGCTGTTTTGCCGTCTTCTGTGCCCAACGGACGGGGCGATAAAGGCGCGAGGGTGAGTGGCACTTGAGCGGTACAACCCTTTCCATCTTCCACTTCAAACATATAGTCGCCAGCAGGCACACCCAAAAATCCGTTGCTGCTGCTCCAATCCGTAAAGCCGGTTGGGGGCGTACTGCGTCTGAATTTATACGGCGAAGTGCCTCCATAAGGTATGACTTGCACAAAATACGTCCCATCCAGCAATGGGATGATTGAAGCAAAATATTGGTTAAGCTGTGCGGGTTGATTGACCGTGTAGTTAGCCGCTCTGGTACATCCGCAGGCATCGGTTACGATGACCGTATAGTCGCCACCAATCAATCCAGAAATCGAGGCATCTGTGCTGCCGGTGTTCCATTCGTAAGTGTAGCCCCCGCAACCATCAGAAGGCGTTGCGCTAACCGAACCGTCGCTGGCGCCTCCACAGATAAACTCCGTGCCCGTCATACTGACCTGCAATGCAGGCTCTGCCGAAGGCTGAATGATGACAGTTTTGGTTTTAGAAGTACCACATTCGTTGGTTACAGTGACTTTGTAAGTACCAAAATCCAAATTAGTTAGATCGAGCGTGCAACAAGTATGGTTACTCCACAAAATCACAGGGTAATTCTGCAACGGGGCTAAAGTCAGATGGATGGTTCCATCAGGATTGCTTCCGCAATAAACATCGGTGTGTATTTCATCAATAGTAAAGTTGTTTTCGCCCAGGATACCATCGCAGTTCTCATCGATGAGGTTGGTACAATCTTCAAGTGCTCCCGGGTGGATGTATGCATTAGTATCATCGCAGTCCCCACCGCTGTAAACAAACCCTTGGGGTTGATTGCAGGCGTATTGGGTAGTATTCGGGTCGCCATATCCATCACCGTCTGTATCTGCATACCAAATCGGTGCAACGCCTTCATCAATTATTCCATTGCAGTTGTCGTCTATGCCATTGCAATATTCAAATGTCGTTGGATGGATGTAATAATTGGTGTCGTCACAGTCCAGAGGATTGAAAACATATCCATATGGGATGGGGCAGCTCCCAAAGAGTGAATTGTTAGGATCACCATAGCCATCGCCATCATAGTCTCGATAGAACGTATTGTCTCCGGTTGCTCCATCGTCAATAATTCCGTTGCAATCGTCGTCAAGACCATTGCAGACCTCTGGATTAGGGGCCACAGTTATGGTAAACGAGCAGGTGTTCGTGTTGTAAGACTCATCGGTAGCGGTTGCGTAAACCGTGGTTGTTCCATTACTGAATAAACTACCAGCAGCAGGCAAAATATTAATGGTCGGACTAAGGGTACAGTTGTCGGTTACTGTGATGCTGAAAGCTACCACAGCGCCGCAGCTTGCCGCGTCGGCATTGACAGAGATGTCTTGTTGGCACGTAATTACGGGTGCTTCCGACTCGCGTACCAGGAGCAAAGTTTCGCAAGTGCTGGTGTTTCCGGTAGCATCTGTGGCTGTCCATCGAACGATTGTCTTGCCTGGAGGTAATACCGCGCCAGCTAGGGTAGTGTAGATTGGAGCGGCTATAAAATCGTGGGTTAAGCTGACTAATTCGCAGTCGTCAGTAGCCGTGGCGTCCAGCAATTGATCCAGTACAGTTGCGTTGCAGGCGCCTGCGTCGGCGGCTACGGTTAGTCCTCCTGCACAGTGGGTACTCAAATCAGACAAGATATTTTGCCACATATTTTGAACATTTGGCTGTGGTGCGTCCAAGAGCGGTGGAATAATGCACCCAAAATAAACCTTGCCATCCCCCCAGGTTTTTACCGACAAAGAAATGCCGGAGCCAGTGAGCAGGGCAATACCGGCGTTGCCCAAGACCGCTCCGTATTGGAATTCGTAGAAATTATATCCCGTAAATTCGCCGTTTGCAGGCGAAAAGGGGCCATTAAAAATAGGATAGTCAGGCACTTGCACATAGCCATAATGATCGGAGACCTGCTTTTGGATCATCACTCCGTCAAAACCAAGATTGATCGGCGAAGGGCCATCAACTAAAGCGCCGTTGATAAACAAGGCACCGCCAGCAGCCACCCAATTTTCAAGCGCAGGTAAATTTTGGGTTAAGAAGGCATCCAAGGCGTACCCACCGTACTGGCTTCCTTCCAGGAAAATAACTTTGTAGGAAGGCGAGAGCAAGGTGTTTGGGTCTAAGGCTCCAAAATTCAAATAATCCCAATTTCCTGAGCCAAAAACTGCATCCATGGCGTAAATGTTGCTCGGTGAGTTCCATGGCGCACCAGAAGTAGACTCCACATAAGCCGCTCTTGCATTGGGTAGGCAAGTTCCTGCTGGACACACGATCTCAGGGGCCGTAAGGTCATTGTCGCAGTCGGCGGAAATAAGGTTACTAGCAGTTGGTAAGTTTTTATGTTTCGTCACCACTTGCTTAGCCGTCTGCACTGGACGGACAAGCTTTGCATTAGCATCAGGAACATAATCGCGAACACTGATTTGGGAAAAAGTTGGCAAAGCCAAAAACAAACAAAGTGCTGCCAACAAGGGCAGGCGCAAATAGAAGGGTACTTTCATTGGTTGAAAAAATGATTGGTTGGTGAAAAATTGTTGTACTGATTGGTTTAGATCTCGGATAGGGTTAAAATCTTACCTGATGGTTTGCATTTTCTTTTTGGATGTTTTCATTAGTTGTTTTTTGCATTCATCTCAGCGGGGGAGCATTTTGTAACCGAGGTGCAAGATTTTTTTTCGCTTATCCGCATATTGTCACCTCAAAAAACAAGATTGAGTAGGTAGAAGGGTTGTACTTTCGACCATTAATCTTCGCGCTTTCACTTTGTAGTCGTTAACCCAATATTTTTTAAACACATGAAAGCGTTTACTCCAATTCTACTCGCTACCTTGATTTGGGCGTGTTCGCCTAATTTTTCTGCTGCACAAAATCCTGTATTGCCCCCGTCTGCTGATGCGGCTTCAGCCCGCCAACTATTGGCAGAGGCTTTGGTGCACTACGATTCTAATCAATTTGAGCGAGGTTTAGCGTTCGCAGAACGAGCCTACATTTTTTTTAAACAAATACCAGCATATTACCCAGGAGAGTTGGCGGAGTCGGCTTTTCAGGCTGGGCGAGGATGGTATAGCAAGGAAAATTATGAGGAAGCACAGCAGCGATTTGAAGAAGCCAGCAATGCTTGGGCCTTGCAGTTCCCTGCTGGAGCTCCACGCACTGCCGATGCGATCCATTTTGTTTCACGCTGTCTTTATGCACTTGATGAATCAGAGGATGCACTGCTTATGTGCACAAAAGCCTACGATATACGGCAATCCTTACAGCCCTCAAATCCTTGCGATTTGGTCGAATCGCTGCGTTTAATGGGTAATATCCATTTGCAATTGAGTGAATATGCCGTAGCTAAAGATTACTATAATGATGCTTTGCCCCTCGCAACTGACTGCGCTGGAGCAGAAAGCACCCAGGTAGCAGATGTATTGGCAAACCTTGGCGTAGCCTTCCTTCGACTTCAAGATTTCGAGCAGTCCATAGCAATACAAGAAAGGGCGCTCATCATTCGACAAAAAAGGCTGTCCGCATCAAACCCGGATATCGCAAGGTCTTACATGATTCTTGGTGAGAATTACAAAAAACTGCTCAAGTTTGATGAAGCCCTTTTTTACTACGAAAAAGCACTTGAAATCCAGCGAAAAAACACCCCGAATGATGATATGGCAGTTGCTTATGCATATTCCGAAATCGGACAATATTTTCTGGCTCAAAAAGACTATCTCAAAGCACAGGACTATTTTGAAAAGGAAAATACGGCCATGCTTGCATTAAAGGCTGAGCAATCTTCGTCTTATGCCTTTACCTGTGGCGACCTTGGCCGATTGTACCTGGCGAACAAAGACTACCCAAAAGCCATAGAATGGCACGAAAAAATGGTTGATGTTTGGAGAAAGTCTCATAAACACCCCGACACTCAGCTTGGCTCCATGCTCACGATTCTTGGCAAATCAAGAATGACTAATGGTGATTTCGCTGTCGCATTGATTGATTATCAAGAAGCAAAGCAGATTTACGAAAACCTGTTGGGCGCCAACAACTTTATGGCGTCTAAAGCAGATCTTGGACTGGCTAATATTTACCGTAAATGGTATTTAAAAGACGGACAAGACAGTCTGCTTGAAAAATGCCGTGCACATTATATACTGGCTGTAAATGGCGTAGAAACCCAATTGCCCAAAGAATATTCAGCCATCGGTCAGCGGAAAATACTGGCAGAATCCAGACCCATTTTCGAGCGAGCCATTAGCGCTGAAATGCTGGCTTTAAAAGCCCATTCTGACCAGCTCAAGGCACTTGAAAACGCTTGGCACCTTAGTGAAACTGCGCATGGGTATATGCTCCTTGCGGCTACGCAGGAATCAAATGCCCGCCGATTCTCAGGTATCCCGGGTACAGAGTTGATACGAGACTCCCTTCTAAAAGTTCAAATTACAGCACTCGAAATAGAGCGAAAATCCGCTTTAGAGCATGGGCTAAACCTTACAGACTCCTTAATACTGGCTCAAAACGCTCAAATATTCGCGTATAAAGAAGAGGCCCAGCAGATAAAGGCAATTTTCGAAAAAAACTACCCAGACTATTTTCACCTCAAATATGAACTCCAAACTTCTTCGCTCCAAAAGACCCAACAACTCCTTTCCCCAACGCAAACCCTGCTCGAATACTTCGTTGGCGATTTCGATATATTCATTTTTGTAGTGCAGCAAAAGGGTAGCCGAATGATCGAGATTCCCCGAGATTTCCCGCTTGACGACTGGACAAAGCAACTTCGCGAGGGCATTTCCAATTATTATATCGCCAAGCAAAAAGAACCCGAGCAATACGAAAAAACAGTGCGCCAATACGCCGACGCGGCCCAAAAACTCTACAAAAAACTACTTGCGCCCATCGCCGATTCCCTAACGCCTGAAATTATTATCGTGCCTGGCGATGGCCTTGCCAACCTGCCTTTTGAAGCACTCCTCTCCGCTGAACCGAAGGTTACGAGCAATTTCAGCACCTATCCATTTTTCTTGCGCCAGCATAGTGTTCAGTATGCCTATTCAGCCACGATGCTACATCAGATGACCGCTCGCACACACCTTCGCCCCCCAACGGGTGAACTGCTTGCTTTTGCCCCGTTTTTTGAGGAGGATACCACGAGTTTAGCACTATGTTTGCAGCGAGATGATGCTGTTCGACTCGGATTTTCGGCGCTTCCGTTTTCTGGAGAAGAGGTTTTCAGGGCAAAAAAGCGTTACAGCGAACGGTCGAAAGTCCTGACAGGCAAGTTAGCTACCAAGCAAAAATTTCTGGAAATGGCAGGCCAGTATAAAGTCATACACCTCGCTACACATGGAAAAGCCAACCACCTCGCGGGTGATTTTTCATTTTTGGCATTTGCTACTGAAGATGACAAACTAGATAAAGGCCTGCTATCGGTGGGCGAACTGTATAACCTGTCTTTGAATGCCGATTTAGTGCTACTGTCTGCCTGCGAAACGGGCATCGGTGAGCAACAGCGTGGAGAAGGAGTGGTCAGTCTGGCGCGGGCGTTTGCATTTGCCGGGGCCAAGAGCATCGTGGCATCGTTGTGGAGTGTCAATGATAAATCCACCATGCAGGTCATGGACAATTTTTATGCAGGAATAAAATCGGGGCAACCCAAAAATATAGCCTTGGCCAACGCCAAGCTCGAATATTTAGCGCAAAACCCTGGGCAGGCATCACACCCATTTTTCTGGGCGGGATTTGTGGGGGTTGGAGATTTGGGGGCAATGGGGCATTGAAGGTGTCCCTAAATCTTAATAGACTTGTTGCGGTGGAGGGCTTTGAGTGGGGAAATTTGTCATTTTTTCGAATGCCTAGGCAAATTTTGCAGTCGAAATCGGGCATATTCGGCGAAAAATTTAACGAAGGCATTCGGAAAAAGGACTTTTTACCCGCCAA
>JBBQLD010000299.1:0-6125 GCA_038327555.1 Chitinophagales bacterium | reverse complement strand
ATGAGACTAGGCGCGACGAAGGATTGTAGCGGGCTCTCCATGACTGAGGCGCAACAAAGTATCAGTTCAAAAGAGTCGAACAAACCGTCAAAGACTTCGTGCCCCTGCCACTAGACCGTTATTTCAATTTTTAACGAACGGAAACTGGCTATTTTTAGCACTTGGCATAAATCTATTTGAGGCGTGGCAGCAAACTTAAATTAGTCAAGTATTTTACGCCAAATTTGAGCTGCCTGAGATTTTATTGTACAGGCTCACAAATTTTTTTTCGCTCACATTTGGATTCGCCCTTCTCGTTCCTACCTTTGCGCGACTTTTTAAACGGGGTGTTAACGGAATTGTGACAGAACTATGATTTAAAGCGGATCTAAATAGCTCGCCTTTTCGGCGGTTTGTTTTGTAAGCCATTTGGGGTTTTTACCTTTGCTCCATCATAATCACTGTTAATCTTGTTTTCTCCTCGGAAAACGAAAAACAGCGGGTTTTTACCCATTTTTTAGAGAATATCAACTACTTCCGATATGTTGTTGAAACGCATTTGTTGGGTTTTCATACTCGTCATTGCCGCCTCCGCCTCCCTCCATGCAGGGCCTACCAAAGAAGCTGGTAAAGAACTTTTCGTCGCTAACTGCGCCTCTTGTCACAACAAGAACATGAAGGACAACCTCACGGGGCCTGCTTTGGCAGGCGTTGAAGAGCGTTGGTCGGCCTTTCCACGAAAGGATCTTTATACCTGGATTCGCAACTCCCAAGCGCTCATCGCTACTGGTCACCCACGCGCCAACGAACTTTGGGCGAAGTGGAAGCCTACCTTGATGAATAATTTCCCTGCGCTGACGGATGAGCAGATTGAAAGCATGATTCTTTATATCAACAATCCAGGTGGTCCAATCGTGGTAGTTGATCCAAAAGCCACAGTCACTAAGGAAGAGGGGCTTCCTTGGATGTTCATCGCTGTGGCAGGTATTCTGTTCCTCCTTGCCTTTGCGCTGATGCGCATCGTTGACAATCTTGCCAACGTAACCCGGGCAAAAGATGGTCTGCCTCCAGTCGAGCGGACTACCTACCAGCTGCTTACTACAAAAGGTGCTATCGCATTTTTGGTATTTGCTACCGTGCTTATATTTGGGTACAAAGCCGTTGACAATGCTACTAGAATGGGTCGTGAGCAAAACTATAAGCCCGATCAGCCGATCAATTTTAGCCACAAAATCCACTCGGGCATTAATAAAATTGATTGCCAATATTGCCACGACACAGCTCGTCGCTCCAAGCAATCTGGTATCCCAGGCGCAAATACTTGTATGAACTGCCACTCGGCAGTAAAAAAAGGAACTATCAGTGGCACCAGTGAAATTACCAAAATATTTGCTTCTATCGGTTTCGACCCGATCACGAGTAAATACATGGATGGCTACGACAATTGGAGTGACAAACAAATTGAAGACCTTTACAAAAAATGGATCGGCCAGGAATACATGGCTGCCAATAGCCTTACTGCACTGGATGAGAATGGAAAGGGTATCGTTGAGAATCAGTGGGAAGGCATTGTGAAAGCACTGAAAGACGACTCTAACGGTAAAATCCAAGGCCCAATTGAGTGGACTCGGATTCATAACCTGCCTGATCACGCTTATTTTAACCATGCACAGCACGTTGCAGTAGGCCAGGTTGCCTGCCAAAAATGTCACGGCAAAGTAGAAGAAATGGACGTAGTGTTCCAATATGCTACCTTGGGGATGGGCTGGTGTATCAATTGTCACCGCGAAACAGAGGTGAAGTTCAAAGAAAACGATTATTACAAGCAGTACGAGCGCTACCACGATGAACTCAAAGCGGGAACCCGTGAAAAAGTTACCGTGGCAGATATCGGTGGCTTGGAATGTAATAAATGCCACTATTAAGGATGAATAATGAATGATAAATGATGAACCCATCTTTTACATTCTGCCATTCATCGAGAATAACAAAGAAGTCTTTTTGAGGTGATGTTGTGAATCGGATATTCCATCCATTCTTCATTCATCATTCATCATTCATCATTACCAACTATATGCACCAAGATAACGGTATTTGGGTAGGCACTGAAGATTTAACACGCGACGAGGCGTTCGTGAAATCCTCGCAAAGCGAGTTTTCAGTGGAGAACATAGACCAAACCGACGGCAAATGGCAGGCCAGCCGCCGCGATTTTCTGAAAGTTATGGGTTTCAGTCTTGGCGCAGCCACCCTGGCAGCTTCCTGCGAAATCCCGGTTAAAAAGGCTATTCCTTACGTTACGAAGCCTGACGAAATCGTGCCAGGCGTAGCCAACTATTTCGCTTCTTCGTTTGTGAATGGTGGCGACTATTGCGCCATCTTGGTCAAAACCCGTGAAGGCCGCCCGATTAAAATTGAAGGCAATACCTTGAGCACAGTCACCCATGGGGGAACCAGTGCTCGTGCACAGGCCGCTGTGCTAAGCCTTTATGATACACGTCGCATTCAACATGCAGGTACTGTAAAAGAAGGTACTGTAACCAAAATGGAGTGGTCAGCACTAGACCGAGAGGTGAAAGCCAAGTTGGCTGCTGGAGGCAATATCCGTGTGGTTACCAATAGTATTTTCAGCCCTTCCGGTGAAAGTGCGCTGCGTGAATTCGTAGCCCAATATCCGACAGCAAGCGTTGTGACTTACGACGCGGTTTCAGCAGCAGCACTGTTAGAGGCCAACGAGAAATGCTTTGGTTTTCGTTTGTTTCCAAATTATAAGTTTGATGAGGCTACTGTGATCTGCTCCTTTGGGGCAGATTTCCTTGGAACCTGGGGCAACCCAATCCAACAAGCCCGCGATTACACCAAAGGCCGGAAAGTAGCAGGACAAAAGAAAGCAAAGATGTCTCGCCACTATCAGGTGGAAGGCTATATGTCGCTTACCGGCTCTAATGCGGATAGCCGGATTCAAATTCGTCCGAGCGAAATGGGGGCTGCGATTTCGGCACTTTATGCGGAGCTTTCTGGTAATGGTGGAGGCCCAAAATTGAGTGATAAAGCAGCATCCGCCATTAAAAAAGTGGCCAAGGAACTGCAAGCAGCTCGGGGCAAATCCATCGTAGTATCCGGTTCCAACAATGTTGCAGAGCAGATTATCGTGAATAAAATAAACGATATGCTTGGCAACATGAACTCAACTATTGATTTCAACGGTGCTTCTTTTACCCATTCCGGGGATGAGCGCAAAATGTCGAAATTGATTGAGGAAATGAATGCCGGCCAGGTTGCCACAGTCATTGTTTGGGGTGCGAACCCAGCTTGGGAGTTGCCCAATGCTGAGGCATTCAAAACAGCGTTTGCAAAAGTCGGAACTCGAGTTTCCCTCAACACAAATTTAGACGAAACGACATTGCTTTGTACGCACGCCGCTCCAGCAAATCACTTCTTGGAGTCTTGGGGCGATGCTTTGCCGGTTGCTGGTAAGTATAGTGTGATTCAACCTACCATTGCGCCACTTTTTGCCACCCGTCAAGCAGAACATTCTTTCTTGATGTGGTGTGACAGTGCAAATTTGAATGGTACTGCTGAACAACCTTATTACGAATATGTAAAGTCGATCTGGCAAAAAGATTTGTTCCCTGACCAGTCGAAATATCTCACCCCAGATGCATTCTGGGAAATGAGCCTTCATGATGGGGTGTACGAAGCGCCTCCGTATGACATTACGGTAGCATTTGATCAAGCCGTTTCGGTTGATGTCAATGGGGTGTCCAAACCTGCTAGTTCAGAACTTGAAATCTCGTTCTACGAAACCGTAAATATAGGTGGGGGCCAATACGCACACAACCCTTGGTTGCAAGAAATGCCTGATCCGGTCACACGTACTGTTTGGGGTAATTACCTCAGCATTCCAGTGGAATGGGACGGTGTAAATAATATAGACGGTTGGAAAGGTTTGAATGATGGCGATGAAGTATCAGTGGAAGTAAGTGGGCAAAAATTCACTTGTTCAGTCGTAAAGAATTTCGGTCAAACTGTTGGTACTGTGGCGATTGCGCTTGGTGGAGGTCGTGAGGCAGGCGGTTGTGGGGTAAGCTATGGGGTGAATGTAAACGCGGCTTTGAAACAAGAAAATGGCTTAACACAATATTATGCCGTTGATGTAAAAGTGAATCCAACTGGTACACAAGACAAACATTTTGCCTGTGTACAGCACCACAATACAATGGGTGTGACAGCAATGGGTAAAGAAGAAGGAAAAGTAATCAACGCGGATGAGAAATCGCTAGGGTGGAAAGGTTTCCAAGGCTCCTTAACGGATCGTTCGATCATTTTCCAGACCAACATCAAGAATCTCCAAAAGTTTGAGCGCAAGCTAGAGGGGTTTCATGAGGAGTCAAACCACTTGAATGCACAAACTCTCTACCCAGATAATATTGAATACTTCGGTACGGGTATGAAGTGGGGAATGTACGTTGACCTCAACTCTTGCATCGGCTGTGGCGCTTGCCAGGTAGCTTGCGTAAGTGAGAACAATGTGCCAGTGGTGGGTAAGAAAGAAGTGGCGCGGCACCACGAAATGACTTGGTTGCGCATTGACCGATATTTCTACGGGGATCTTGAAAACCCCAAAGTGGTGTATCAACCGATGATGTGTCAGCACTGCGACAACGCTCCTTGCGAAAACGTATGTCCGGTGAATGCTACCAACCACTCTATGGAAGGGCTCAATCAGATGGCGTACAACCGTTGCATCGGTACGCGCTACTGTGCCAATAACTGCCCGTACAAAGTGCGTCGCTTCAATTGGCTCGACTATACTACTGCAGATCTTTGGCCTTCTAATGAAGAGCGTGTATTCCATGTAGAAGGAGAGGATATGCCGTTTTATGCAGACAACCTCGTTCGTATGGTGTTGAACCCGGACGTAACGGTTCGTACCCGTGGTGTAATCGAAAAATGCTCTTTCTGCGTGCAGCGCATTCAGGAGGGCAAACTTTCGGCCAAGAAAGAAGGCCGCGCCATTCAGGATAACGACGTTCGTACCGCTTGCCAAACGGCTTGCCCAACTGGTGCAATCGTGTTTGGTAACCTGAACAACCCTGAAAGCGAAGTTAGCAAAGCCAACAAATCGGCTGGAGCTTTGGCCTACAAGGTGCTCGAAGAGATAAACGTGCGCCCAGCAGTCAATTACTCAGCTAAGATTCATAACAGTAACGAAGAACTTTATTCTTGAGTGGTAAGTGGTAAATGATAAACGGTCATTTTACTCGATTATACCACCACTTAACACTCATCACTTATCACTGAAAAGATATGTCTCAGCCAGTTGCGGCCGTTCGGCACATATTGATTGAAGGGAACAAATCCTACCACAATATTACAGAGGATTTATGTAGCCCTACCGAGAAAGCCCCTTCGAGAGAGTGGATTATTGCTTTTTCTCTAGCCTCGGTTTTCCTGGGTCTTTACGTTTTTGCCATCGTTTGGACGGTGTGGAAAGGCATTGGTGAATGGGGTGCAAATCGCTCCATCAACTGGGCTTGGGACATCACTAACTTTGTTTGGTGGATCGGTATCGGTCACGCAGGAACGCTCATCTCGGCCATTCTTTTGCTCTTCCGCCAACGCTGGCGTACAGGGGTAAACCGAGCGGCAGAAGCCATGACCATTTTTGCTGTAATTTGCGCAGGTCAGTTCCCTATTTTCCACATGGGACGTGTTTGGTTGGCTTTCTTTATTATGCCATTCCCGAATACACGTGGTCCGCTCTGGACAAATTTTAACTCGCCACTTTTGTGGGACGTGTTTGCGATCTCGACCTATTTCTCGGTTTCGCTCTTATTCTGGTACACTGGTCTGGTTCCGGATCTTGCCACCGTGCGGGATCGCGCCACAGGTTACCGTCGGAAAATCTACGAAACGTTTTCGTTCGGTTGGACAGGAAGTGCCAAACACTGGCAACGTTGGGAGGCACTCTCGCTCGTGTTGGCGGGTATTTCAACCCCACTCGTGCTTTCTGTACACACCATCGTATCATTTGACTTCGCAACGTCGGTAATTCCGGGCTGGCACACTACAATTTTCCCGCCTTATTTCGTTGCGGGTGCTGTATTTTCTGGTTTTGCACTGGTGCAAACCTTGATGGTAAT
>JBBQLD010000298.1:0-6158 GCA_038327555.1 Chitinophagales bacterium | reverse complement strand
CGACTGGTCGAGCCAGCCATGCCGCCAGACCGTGTTGCCCTCGCTGTCGAGGTAATTGAGTTCTTGAAAACTGGATTTGATTTCAGCAGGCGCCCCGAAGGTGTCCCTGCTCCACATAACCGCCCCTCCGCCACCCGGCAGGGCAATGGAGGTGGGCTCTTGAAGAATGAATGAGCTGTAGTTTACCAACCTGCTCCAGATCGGGTTGGCATCCTCGTCAATCTTGTGCAGCAGCGCGTTGTAGCGAAAAAGCCCATAGGCCGGATTAGGATGGTAGTAACCCAGCCCAACCAATTGAGAGCTCAGCAGGTAATTGCCATCATCCATCCGGGAAAGATGGCCGTAGCCTACCGCTTGACGGAAGGTGTCTGGGATGACTTTGTTGAGCAGGAGGTTCCCAACGGAATCCGTTTTGATGACCCGAATCCAACCTTCGCCAGCCCGCCAGGGTTCGCTTGCAGAAAGAGGTACCCCTTCGGTCATGTAAAGAAGGATATCGCCTGCGGGCGTTTCCGCCACGGCATCGCCGTACACATGGTACTCAAAAAGGTCGGGATAATAGTTGATCCAAACAACGTTCAAGTCTTTGTCCAATTTGGCGATAAATGTCCTCATTCGGGTATTGACATAATCGCGCCACTCTCCAGTAAGCAGGATATTTTGGTCAGCTGTCAAGCAATACCCGCCACGAATGCTAAATCCGAAGTCCACTTGTGGCCCTTCCATTTTCACCACTTTGACGATTTCTTGTGTGTTCGCGTCTATTTTAAAAATCTGTGCCACTCTATCTATCCCTTCCGCATATGCATTGGTAATGTAAATGTAGTTGTCCAAGCTCCAAATATTGGCACTGTGATCGTAATGGTACATATATTGCGGGTTGGGATCGAAGGTCATGAGGTATGCATCATCGGGCTGGGCAATACATCCAATATAAACAAACAGCCCCAACAGGGCGGAGAAGAATCTTTTTTTCATGATGATGTGTTTGGTAATACCCTTTGACCCTTATTTTCAAAGAAGTATAACTTAGATCGGGAAAATACTTGGGGTTGCTATTCCAATAAGAAGAGGTACTGGCACAATTCAAATTCGATTCTGGAGAGCTTCCCGTACCGAATTCCGTTCCGCAGAGGAAAGCCGAAGAGTCTATCTGCGCAGCAATAATGTGGGGAAGCATAAAAATGATCAGACATATTCTAATCAAAAGCCTATTGCGTTGGAGCGTTGGAGCGTTGGAGCGCTGGAGCGTTGGAGCGATAAATTTGAAATGTTTTTCATCTTTAGGTAAATACGTTTAGCGTGAATAAAAGATCCGCAGCCCATCTCGGCAGAGCGGGGCAGGTAAACTTAACATAAAACTGCTGCAAGTAAGGGAACGGATTAGCGTGATTAGGTAGGACATTCGATTTTTAGGATGTTATACCATGGGCAAAACTTCAATTGCCCAATCGCATATATCCTCATCAAAAGCCCTAAAAACGATTAAAAGCAGGCCTGCTGCCTTCGCTCCCGTGCACACGATTGAGAATTTCGGAGCGAAGCGTGTACGAAGGTATTAAACAAAATCCAAACAGCCAAACAACGCGAACAGGTTTAACATACAATATACCGAACATCCCAGCTCAACCCCCTATCTTATACCCTTCACAAATTTCACCGCCGATTTTTGCTTTCCTATCGGCGCAAGGAAATAAACTCCAGGCGGCATCCCGTCAGTTGAAATGCTTACTTCTGTCTGTATTTCGGAGCATTCAATGCGCTGTAACACGCGGCCGAACATATCCAAGACAAGCAAGGTGGAGCCTTCCTGACTCGCTGGAAGCCTGATCATAGCATTCTCAATTACGGGGTTCGGAAATACCCGGATGTCATCGTGAATGCCTTCCGGTTCATTTGCGCCTACAATCCCCCAACCAATACTGCCATCGCACTGGCCATTGAAGCGGTACATGGGAATATTGGGCAGGTCAAATTCAAGCCGCGTTGGTGCACGAATGGCATTTATTTCAAACTGACAATCAAGTCCTTTTTCGTTTGGTTGGTGTATCGTATGGATATAAAAGGTGGTGCTGCCAGGCCCCACATAGACGCGGCAATCCGGGCCGAGATACATCGAACCAACCCCTATGGGCCACCCAGTCTCGTCCTGGAGCGAAAGATGGGCAATTTGCACCGTGGATGCCGCCGGGTCAGGGTCTTGCAAATCCATCTGATAAAGGTCCCTGCCAGCGGTCAGGTAAAGGAGCTGGCTGTTTGGGGAAAAGACCAGACCTTCAGCGGTCTCCCCGGTCGGATTGGGATAGAGATAAGATTTCCAATTGGAAAAATCTCCCGAAGCAGGGTTAAAATCATAGAGGAGTGCTCCAAAAACCTTGTTGTTCATCCCCAACATTCCTCCATTGGGAGAAAATGCGGTTTGACCAACGCCAACTTGCGTGTTAAGCAATACCGGGCCGATGTTTTGAACGAACGGCCCTTGCACCGTCTCTGATCCGCCCACGAGGAATTTGTAAAATTTATTGGTGTTGTAGCCTGCCACCCAAGTCCACCAACGGACTCCATCCTGATGAAGACAGGCCGTCAGGCGATTGACGACCATGTTCGTGGCGAGCAAAAGCCGCTTTTCTTTTAGGTAAAAGCTGCCGTCCGCTTTCCTCACGATAACGGAGAGATAAAGATGGCGGGACACCACGTCTTGTAGCGGGTCAGAAAGTTCGGAGTCCTTGTGGAGCAGGTATGTGACCGAATCATTGTCGAGGGCCGGGAGGAAAAGAGATGACTGGTCGGCTGGGTAATCCCCGAAATCTGCGCAAAAAGTATTGAAGGTATTGCCAGGGGTAAGCGAATCGCCGCCACTGATTACCTGAAAATTTCGATCGTACACTTCGCAGTTGTTGGTCATCAGCATCAAGGCCCCATTTTTATCACAGATAAAACTCCCGGAGTTGCTCATTTCAGGGTCCGTTTCTGCAAAAGCAGATACGGTTACCTGGCTGTTGTTGAAGTCCAGAAGGCTGATACCAAAGCCATTGTCAATATTATGGCCATCCCCGAAAGGCCACTGGTAGTCGTATTTTTGCGCCAAGGTTTGTAGAGACACAAGCATTGCGCACACCACGATGGAGAGCAATTTTTTCATAGTGTGCAAAATTGAATTAGGGGGGTTGTGTCAAAAGTCGAAAGATGCAAAAGTTCGATTTTTATGCCAAATCTTGTTTTGCCTTGGCGAAATGTAACTTCCCGAAAGTTTAAAACTTTCGGGAAGTTCGGCGTTACATCAAATTAAATTTTCCACACCAGTACAGAACCCACCCTTCTTCGACTTTTGACACAACCCCTCTATTAAGAGCCTATCAGAAAACCTGAACCTCGGAATTATCGGTTTACCACAAATTTAAGCACTTGATCCATTCGAGGATCGGCTGCGAGGAAGTACACCCCCGGCGACATCCCGGCTGTATTGATCCTTGCTTCCGTCTGCCCTTCTGCCAATTTGATGCGCTGAAATTCCCGTCCATATACGTCAAAGACCACGAGCACAGTGTAGTCGCGCAATACTGGAAGGCTTACCGTAGCCAATTGGTCCACTGGGTTTGGCGCAATGCTGATTACAGCGGCTGGCTTGCTATTCAAAGCCTCTCGTTCTATCTTGGGGTTGCTGATACATTCGTCGTTGTATTCACCAAGTGACCGTGTCTTTTCGGCAAGCAACGCCCTTGCGGTGAAAACGCCTTCTCCACCCGTCCCGGAGCACTGGGCCGCTATGCTTTGCAGGGTTTGAATTTCGTTTGTGGTAAACCCGGAAAATGGTGCCGAAAGTCTGCGGAGCAGCAATCGGTTGGCCGATTTTAGGTTTTGCGCAGAAACGGTTGGCAAGGAGCCCAAGCCCTCGTTCAGTGCATCCAAACTATTCCATTGGTTCAATAAATTTTGGTGACGGCCCTGCAAAAGATTGGCCAGGGACGCTGTACTTGTTTTCAGTTGCGCTAATTTAGTGTCGTACTGCGATTTTTGTGCCGCATTAATTATTACTGCCCCCATTGCACCATCCATCGTATACCATGTAATTGCTTGCAATTCCTCTCTCAAACCTTTGATCTCTTGGTTCAATTGGTCTGCCTGTCCTGCCTCGATGTCGGTAAGTGTACCCGCACTCTTTAAGTTCGTTTCAAAAGAAATGAAAGTGCCTACTGGCGTCAACGCCAAAGTATTGTACCAGCTCTGTTCAGAAAGGTCGAGCGGCTCCAATGCTTGTAATGCGGAAAGTGCCCGAAAGAGTTTGAGTTTTACATCAAACGCCACTTCTGCGCCGTAAACACCCTCGACATTTGCATCCAGAAGTGCAATCTGATCATGCGCCTCCCGGTTCAATTTGTCGGTAATGGGCTCGTCGCCCACAATCCCGGGTGGGCATTGATAGTCCACGCCATTTTCGTCGTTGTCAAACCATTCATCAAAAGACGAATTGAAAAAGGGATACAGTTCAGTGCCTTGTGCTCCTGATAGGAAGCCCGCCAAATATTGATTTAGTTGAGCAACTTGTTCTAAACTGTAATTGACCGCCTTTTGATTCCCTTCCGAGCTTAAGTCAAACTTGTTGCCTTTGTAATGCTGTGGCCCCGTGCTGGCAAATACACTATTGGGAGTGCCATAAGATAGGTTGAAACTGCTCCCGGTCATCTCATTGCCACGCACGATGGTGCCGGAGCATGTATTCATAAAGGTAAGCCCTGTGTTGCCATCCATGGTGTTGCAATAGATCAAGCCGTTGGTGCTGGCAGTGACTCGAATGTTGTCGGCAAAAGAGATTACGTCCGTGTTGTACCCTATTTTTACGTCGCTGCCTCCCCAAACGGCAAAATTGTTGAAGCTGGCGAGGGGATAAGTATTCTTGAAAATCCGGCCGTCGTGCACGTTGAGGAAGGCCACATTGTATCCGCTGTTGTTATCCAAGCCGGCATACATCGCAAAGTTGTGCTGGACTGCCCATTTGTGCGGCCCGGCATCAAGCCCCCAGACCAATACATTGGTTCGGTTCGCAGCGAGTTCGTTGTACATGATTTCTGCGCGGGAAGACTGAACGAAGGCCATAACATCCATCTCGCAATCTGCCATTACATTGTCTTCCACCAAAGTATGTTCGTTCATAATACTGGAGGTTCTGCCAATACCATACTCCAGGTCATTGAAAAAACAGTTGGTCACCTCTAATTCGGCAGAACCCATGGAGAGGACACCACCTACGCCGTTGTCAAATTGGCATCGGTCCAAACTGAGTAAATTGTTGGAAGTGGCCACGTTTACCCCGATTTGACATTCAAAGTAGCTGTTTAAAAAACCAATCATATCTGCCCTGTCCAAATAGACTCCGTTAGCACTCATCTTTTGAATACGCAGATTGCCCGTCAGGTCAATTAGACTAGTATTTTCAAAATGGCAACCTTCTTGACCGCCTTGAATGGTTATTCCTTCAAAAATTGAAGTGAATAAGTTAATTTCGATGTTTTTTAGGTTTGGGCCAAAAGAAGCGATGCCGATGCCGTTTTTGTCCATATACATTCTTCCAATGTTCACTGTGCTCTGATCCTGCAATTCTACGGCGACAGCAGCGTCGCTGATGCGGGTGGAAAACCCACTGTAAAGGCTGCCGGGCCGAAGCAAGATTCGGTCCCAAGTGCCATCGCAGCCGTGCAAATTCGCGTGCCAGGTACCGAAGTTGAATCCGCTTTGACTGGTGCCCACTTCAATCCTTGCTCCTGGCTTCAAAACGATTTCGTTTTTGATCCCTCCGGGGGAGACCCCGAAAAAGTAATCCTGATCTACGATCAAGGTGCCCTCGATCACTACCATTTGGCCCTGACCCGCAGCGATTGTTTCGTCCAGAAGGCCGCCGTTATCAATGGCATTCGAAAGCAGGGTGGTTTGCCCTGGGCCACCGATGGTCGTCGAAGCGTCGAGGGTAAAGGTGCTTGTAGCGATCACATCGTTGGAGTTGTCGGGCCAAACAACGCGGATGGTGAAAACCGTGCCGGGCACCTGGAGTACACCTTCGAGACAACCAATGGTTAGGCCTTCTGAGATAAAACTTGGTTGATGGCGCAGCACCGTCAGGTCCTGGGTTTCGGAATGAAGGTAAAAGTCGCCCAACTCGGTGT
>JBBQLD010000297.1:0-6164 GCA_038327555.1 Chitinophagales bacterium | reverse complement strand
GATGTATTCGAGCTGCGCAATAGTGATTGTTCAAAAAACAGCTCCATCAAAGGCACACAACAGTTAAATACTGCTGCAAATCTGCTTTCTTATTATTTTCAGTAGTTGGTTCTAGTAAACACTCTTATTACTACCCATAATACTAAGCCAATGCGACCATTCAATTTTCTCTTGATCCTTCTCGCCTTCAATTTTACATCCTGTGTTTTTTCTAAACTCAAGGAAGCTAAAAAAGAGGTTATTACATTAACGGAGCAGAAAAAAAACGCCGAGAATCAGCACCACGCTTGCACCGATAAAATCAAAAAAGCAAGTGCCGAAAAAGACTCCTTGAACACGGTCATTGCGGAGTTAGTAAGAAAAAGCCAGGAGCCGAGGGATTCTGAGACTATTGCAGCGGGCGCTGCCATGCAGATTGAGCGGCTTCGATCCCGAACCAAAAACTTGTTGGATACGATTTCCATCTATCAACGAGCCTTGACAGCAGTGTATGGCATTGAGGGCAATAAGGCAGGGCAAGTTACTTTTAAGGGTCAAAAATTTGACTATTACATTGCCAACACCAAAAACTGCAAAATCCAGCTATTCTGGCGCGACGAAACGGATAACAAACCCTATTTGAGCCTGAAAAACTTGCGGCTTGATTTGGAAACTAATGACAAAAAATTGGTATTTGCTTCCAATGCAGGCATGTATTTGTCCGATAATTCCCCGCAAGGCCTATTTGTCCAAAATGGGGTAGAGATTGTTCCCGTTGATAAAAAAAAGGATGGGTACGGGAACTTTTACATGCAGCCAAACGGTATTTTCTATTTGGATGCTGCTGACATCGCACGGGTGCTTACCACAGAGCAATACATGAAAAAAAAGCCCAAATCGGTAAAATTTGCTACACAATCGGGGCCCATGCTACTTGTGGAGGGCATCATTAATAGCAACTTCACCCGAGGATCCGACAACAAAAATATCCGCAATGGGGTCGGGATCATCGACTCTAACTTAGTTGTCTTCGTCATTTCGAACGAACGTGTCAACCTGTATGATTTCGCAAGTTTGTTCAAAGATCAATTCAAGTGCCAAAATGCGCTTTATCTCGATGGCGCTATTTCAGAAACATATTTGCCTGAACTCGCCCGGCATCAACAGGGCGGGAATTTCGGGCCCATGATTGGCATCTTCAAATAAATCACAACTTATGAAACCAATTCGAATTTTATCCACAATTTTGTCCTTGACCATTGCTTGGGCTGCCTCAAGCCAATCGCCCACCAACGGCCTTGTCGCCTTTTACAAGTTCAACCTCGACGCGAGCAAAAACAAAACGAAGGTGTACGATTTTACCCGGAACAACAACGATGGTGAAATAATCAACGGTGTATCGTACACTGCTGACCGGTTCGGGGTGGGCTGTAGCGCCATGCTGTTCGATGGAACTGGCTATATCTCAGTTCCAAGCAGCAATTCGCTCAAAAGGCCACGAAAGGCTTTCACAGCAGCTGTCTGGTTCAAAATCAACAAGGGTGCTGATTTCTTTAAGCAATGGATCACCATCTGCTGCAAATCGGATCAATCCTATGAAACGGATGAAAGCCCACAATACAGGATGCAGGCGACGGCTCAAACCGTTTCCATCAACACTGAGTTCACCGAAAAGTTCGTCCCACAACTGTCGTACGAAGTATGGTATTTTTATGCCTATACTTTTGATGGCTCTACCGTGCGCGTTTTTTTAAACGGCAAATTCGTGTACGAGCTTGATTACTATGGTCAATTGAAAGCCAATGACATGCCGCTGGAGATTGGTCGGGACTTGCCTGGTGGGCTGGAGTTTTTCAACGGTGCCATGGATGACCTTCGAATCTATGACCGGGCCCTAGACGAGTACGAACTGATCCAGATTTACCAGGATATGTCTGAATCCAACGATTCAGATCGCTGCCCTGGGAGTGTCGTTACTGTGCCACCCAAAAAAAATCCGCCGCCCAAAAAGCCTGACCCTGTTAAAGACCCTATACCAACCGACCCAGCCTCCCAGCCCTCCAGCCCGGCCAAGGATCCTGCTTTTGTAAATGTTCCGCCTCCTGACCCAAATCCTGCCCCTCCTAAAAAAACAGCTAAACCCCCAAAGGACACGACTATTGCCACTGCTCCGCAGCAGCCTACAAAACCTGTACGACCTATTCGGGATACGATATTGGTTCCAATAGACACTTACAAAGATTTACCCTCAAAAATCGGCAATATCCCTATTGAGTACCAGAAAAAAGTGATTGTAAAAAACAGCGAGGTGACCATTTATCCTTATGACAACGAGAAGGAAGACGGTGATATCGTTTCCATCAATGTAAACGGGGTTTGGGTGCGGGACAAATACGAATTGAAGAATAAAAAACCGAACCCTTCAGAGCACGCCTTTATCAGGTGCTCCTTGAATCCCGGCGGTAATAACTATTTCATTTCTAGGGCTTGGAATGAAGGTAGCATCCCACCAAATACCCTTACAATAGAAATTGATGACAGTATCTCAGTACAGAAGGTTGTGATAAATTCCAAAATTGGACTAAGCGGCGGTATCAGAATCATAAGTGAGCAATGATCAAATCCATGTATTTAAAACAGCTCATAAATATTACTGCACTGCGTCAAATCCCGATGGCATGCTGCTTTATGGGCTATGTAATCTTGATGTCCGATTCAGGGTGCAACCGATCCAAAAAAGCAGAAGCACCATCCAATGTAATCTGGCATGAGCAATTGCCCGCTTGCCCTTGTGAAAACCCGGATAAAAACGGGATTGTAGTGAATGACAGTTGGGCAAAAGACGTAGGCAACATCGGTAAGTACCACGCCGGATCTACAGAGTGTTTTCGCTCATACCCGCCCATTCAGACAAGCGAAGGAGTTTCAGGTCAACAATGTTGTTATGATGAAAATGGAAAGCTGATCACAGGTGGCAGCGCAGCAGGCACGCCCGATAAAACCAGCACCTGCAAAGGCGAAGATGCACAAGGTGTAATGACAACTGATTATGGCATCTTGCTAGGGCACTACACCAATGACGTGCGTCCCTGGGATCGCTTTGGCGGGGTTGATAGCGGGTGGGTACAGTACAACAAATTTTGGGTGCCGAATAATAAAAACGGATGCGATACGAATGTCGTAGGAAAAAGATAGCATGTCTGAAAATCAGGATCCAACAATACAAAAGAAAAATGCCCTAGACCGGTCAACAGCCTCGGCTGGAAGGGACATGCACATTGGAGATGTGAACGTCACTATTCACCAGACCGAAAATGCACAAGCTTGGAGGCTTAATTGGATTGTGAAAGTTGCTATTTTGCTTTTGGTTGTGCTGCTGGGTTGGTGGGGGTATTGTCAGTTTATTGAAAGGGGTGGACATTCTACTGCTAAAAATGGGGGCGGTGTTATCGAAGAGAAGCCTGAGCTGCCTATTGACAAGCCTGGCAGTAATACCAGTGGTGAGATCAAGCCTGGCAAAATAACAGAAAGCCCCGTGGCAACGCAAATAAATAACCGTGTGGCGGGGGTGGTGAAAAATCCGGAAGGAGCTGGGATACCAAACATTCAGGTTACAGCAAACAATGGACGAAGCACAAAAACCGATGCAAATGGATATTTTAAGCTGGATTTGGGCGGAGAAGTCCAAATGAACCATGTGCGTCTAATATATAAAGACCCAAATGGTTTTTACGACGATGGCGACCGAAATTATATTGTTCCCAAAAATGACATTTCGATGATTCTATATTAACCACTAAATCAATACTAAAATGAAACAACCATTTCTCTGCCTTCTTTTCTTAGTAGCGATTACTGTTGCTCCGTCTTTTGCTCAAGTAGGCGCTACCCTGAACGGAACCCTCACCCATGATGTCAGCGCAACACCAATCAAGGCCGCCAATATTTCTATTTTGAAAGGCGACCAAACCCTCGGCGACCAAACAACGACTGACGACCTCGGCTTGTTTTCCCTTAAACTACCTGCCACGGCAAAATCAGGCGACGATATTGAAATCATTATTTATCATCCACTTGAATATGGGTTTCATCGGCACATCTACAGGATGAACGGCACTAGGACTCAATCTACGGACATCAAGATCAGCCGGAATGCCAAATTAGGGGTTGTTGGGATTGTCAAAGACGATAAGACAAAAAAATTCGTAGAAGGGCTGATTGTTAAGGTTTCCTCCAATAAGCTTTCAGGCCCCGAAATTCAACCTGTAAAAACCAATTCATTTGGTTCTTTCAGTTTTGTCATTCCGAAAGTTGCATTCACTGGCAGCACAGATTATATGGATTTACTTTTCCACGACCCCCAAGGTCGCTATCGGGATTACGTCAAAACGGTCAATATTTTAACACCAGTTGAGATTCTGTTGGATAACAGTCTACGCCCTAGTCAGCCCAAACGAACCACAGCCAATGTCAGTAGTCGTACAGTTGTAACCATTGATGTGGAACAGGGTAGTTTGGTCAAAATCACCGCTTCCGGCAGCATCATAATTGGTATTGCTTCAGGCAACTCTGGTCCAGAAGGCATTAGCAGCGGCCCTTTCGGTCTTTCAATGACTCACTATAATCTAGTGCCCGAATTCAAACATGCCGTGCTGATGTATGCATTACCGGGGGACACAAAATGGCGTAGTTGCGGTTTGGGAACACAATTCATTGCACAGACAACTGGAAAAATGGAAATCATTTTTGAGGTCAATGACAACACCAAAAGCGACAATAGTGGCATGTACAATATTGAAATCACCGTTGAATAATGATGGATTCCCAAACTGTTTTGGGTTTTCTAACTGTTCAAAAGGGTATGGCAAGACTCCTGACCAATTATTAGAAAATTGATGCCATGAATCGGCGCATTATTAAAATACCGTTCTTTTTTCTTTTTCCGTTTGGAATGCTCTTTGCCCAAACAGGCTGGCAGCCATGGCAAAAAGTATACAGCGACCAGATGATTACCGTTGAGTTGCAAATCAATATTCCGCCAGACGGTTGCGACCCCAATGGCAAACAGTTCAAGTACCGCGGAAAACTTACAGGAGCACTTCGAACAAGCCCTGCTTATGTCAATTTCAAAATGGATTTTGTTTCTTGTTCGGGAACGCTGTATTATCAATATATCGCGCTGAGTGTTTGGGACAACAATGGCGGTGCCGTGAATGGTATTATGGTAGAATCCTTAGATTATAAATTCTCAGCTTCCTCCATTGCTGAAACATTTTATGATGTCGAGCTCCTATACACCCAAAAAACGGGCTCCGGCGTACGTCCACCAATACCTCGCGACAACATGGTATTGGTGAAAGGTGGGCAATTCACCAGGGGCTGTACCGCTGAACAAGGAATTGATTGCGATCGCGACGAAAAAACCATACACACAGTCACACTCAATGATTTCTATATCTGCAAATACGAAGTCACCCAAAAACAATGGACTGAAGTGATGGGCACCAATCCCTCGGGGTATCGCTATTGTGAAAACTGCCCTATAGAACAGGTAACCTGGGAAAATATCCAGGTTTTCCTCCGAAAACTGAACGAACAAACTGGTTTGATCTATCGCTTACCAACAGAGGCCGAATGGGAATACGCCGCCCGAGGAGGACGAAGCGGGAGCCGATATAAATATGCCGGTAGCGACGATATAGAGGCCGTGGCCTGGCACAGGATGAATGCTGGAGGGCACCCACAGCCTGTTGGCACCAAACAAAGCAACGAACTGGGTTTGTTCGATATGAGTGGAAATGTATGGGAATGGTGCAGCGATTGGAAAGCGGATTACGGTACCGGGCATGAATACAACCCAGCGGGGCCACCCGAAGGCACAGAACGCGTCATCCGCGGCGGCTCCTGGTATAACGACACCCGAGCCGCCAGGGTAAGCTATCGGAATACAGGAGCCCCGACGCTTTGGAGTGGGAGTATTGGGTTTAGGTTGGTAAGGGAGCGGTAAGTTTTATAAGAGAATTAAATGTGGCACTTTTAATTAATGGGTGCGGCCTTAATTTGATGTACATTTGGGTCAAAAATACGATAAAAATATGGCAGCACAATACAAAATGGAGGCAGATGGCAGCATAGTCATCACTATGAATTTAAAGCCGGAGGGCAGTTTTTTGGAACAGGAAGAA
>JBBQLD010000296.1:0-6164 GCA_038327555.1 Chitinophagales bacterium | reverse complement strand
GACAGTTGGCCTTGATACGAGCACAAGCGTTGATCTTGGTCTAGATGTGGGCGTGTGTCCTGGTGATACCGCCATGCTTTCTGTGACTGGGTTTGATGCTTATGCCTGGAATGCCAATATAGCCCTAAGTTGCACGAGTTGCCCTTCAGTTTCTCTTGCACCGATTGTGCCAACTTGGGTTACCCTGAAGGCTTCTTATTCCTACGGCTGTTCGGCCACAGATTCTGTCTTGGTTTTTCTCCATGAAACGTATGATTATACGGTCGATACCATCATGTGTTACGGCAGCTCAGTAGTTTGGAATGGGCAGAACATTGAGCCTGACAGTAGCCGGCTTTTTTCCCTGCAAACTATCTATGGCTGTGATTCAACGGTCTTGGTTCGGGTAATTGGAACCGGGGTAGGGACTTACAATATTACCATTGATACATTCATTTGCTTTGGCGGCACAGTAGTTTGGAACGGACAGACCATTGAGCCCGACAGTAGTCGCCTCTTTGCCCTTCAAACTACAACAGGCTGTGATTCCACCGTACTGGTTCGCGTACACGGAACTGGTGTGGGTACCTATAATATTACAGTAGACACCGCGGTGTGTTTAGGTGCTACCCTTAGCATCCTCAATGAAGAAATCGCGCCCGAGGAGGAAAAAACATTTTATCTGTCGGCGATCACGGGCTGCGACTCTACAGTGCTGGTTCGTGTGGCACCATTGGATACCTTTTACCTGGCCGAAATAAGGGCAATCTGCTTTGGAGATTCTTCGAATATTTTTGGAACAACGCAAACCACCACTGGCGAATACATCGGAAAGTTTAAAGCCACCAATGGTTGTGATTCTACGCATGCCATAGCCTTATTTGTGTATCCTCAAATTCAATTGCAAGTAGATGGTACCGTGGCCTGCTTTGGGGAATCAAATGCCTCCTTGACTGCAACCGTAACCAATGGACTGCAACCACTCTTCTATACCTGGAATTTTACGGGCAATCATTTTCCGCAGGTGAATAATTTGCCTGCCGGGGATTACACTTTGACGGTAACGGACGGCAATGATTGCACAGAAACCCAGGACATCACCATTGATGAACACCCCCAAACTTTTTTCACCACTGAAATAGATTCCGCAAATTGCTACGATGAATACACCGGGGCCATCAGGATCGTAAGCAATGACCCTTCGTTGTTGTTTCAATTTAATGGAGCACCATTCAATCAGGTGTATGATTACCCCAACCTTCATGCGGGCACCTATTTCATCGTGAGCCAGGATGTGTTTGATTGTCAGGATACCATCGCTTCAACAGTCCTTCAGCCGCCTCAAATTACGCTGCAACTCCCGGCAGACACCACCATTCAACTGGGTATTTCTTTGCCTTTACTAATTGAGTTGGGCGGGCTTACCCCTGTGCAATGGAGTTGGAGCGATACCACTTACCTTAGTTGTCTGGCCTGTCCTACACCAATCGTTCAAGTTCCGCTGGAAACCAGGCGTTACAGCCTCACCGTAGTGGACGAAAACGGCTGCGCAGCCACAGATGATATAACCTTGTTTATAGAACAATTCATTGGCGTGTATATTCCAAACGCCATGGGTGGTTCAGGTGAAAACGCGGCCTTGCAATTAGGCTTCAACCCCGCCGTGGGAAAAGTAAATCTATTCCGAATTTACGATCGATGGGGGGAAATACTGCACGAAACCCAAAATGCATTACCCGGCGATGCTGCACTAAACTGGGATGGCCGCTTTCGAGGCAAATTGGTCAACCCAGGGGTGTTTATGTGGCAAATCGAAATTGAACTGGTCAATGGAACAGTATTGAAGAAAGTGGGGGATTTGACAGTGATCAGGTAACGAACCGCATGAAAAACCACAGGATTCTTCACATAGCATTCCTTAGGAGAAGAAGCCGCAAAGAAGACGCCTCACTAGGCGGAGTTTCTTTGCGGCTTCTTCTTTTAGGGTTCTTACCTTCGGAAAATTATTTGTCTTAGGGCAATTTTGGGCTATTGCCAACAACTTTAAAAAAAAAATTCCAGCCGTACACTTCTTTTTTGCTGTTTGTCATTCTGAACGTAGTGAAGAATCTGAGGCCGAAGGCCTAAAATGTAGAAGAAAAAGCTTCGGCCTTCGGCCTCAGATTCTTCACTACGTTCAGAATGACAAGCAATTTGAACGCGCAAATTTTCAAAATAAAAAAGTGTACGGCTGAAATAAAAAAAGTAACTACTTGGCCTCCAAGTGTTTTTTGCCACTAATTTGCACTAATTTAGATAATAAGCTTTAATTAATTTATGCAAATTTGTGCAATTAATGGCAAAAGTCAAACGGCCTAACCAGTTACAAAAAAAATTAAACGACTCGTTAAACCCTGCCACCCAGCTCTAGTCAAATCGGTTCTATCCCGGCCAAACCAAGTGAAGTTTTCATTTTAACCCGCCTTCGCCGAGGCTAAAGTTTATTTTTTTCTTTCAAATCAACTCACTCTAGCCCATCAGGGCGAAGGCGGGTAAATCTTCCCGAACTATGGCATCACTCTCTCCTTTGACAGGTTCGTTGGGCCACCGCCGCGCTGCGCATCTGTTACGCCGCACAAGTTTCAATTTTACGAAACCCAAAGTGGATCAAATGGCTGGGCAAACTGCTTCACAGGCAGTCAATTCGTTCCTCCAGTTAAACCCGCTACAGTTAAGTCAACCGATTTACAAAGACCTCGTAACCGCCGGCTCAGCCATTCAAACCTGGTTGCTACCACTGCCAGGCACCCCGTTTGCCAATTTACCGACAGATGATTTTGTATTACGCCGCTGGGCAATGGATTGGTGGTGCAATGAAGCCCTTCGCGACACAGGAATTGGCCATAAAATGCAATTTTTCTTCCACCAATTCATGCAGACTACCTCCAATGCATCGCGGAGCTCCAGCTTTTTTGATTACCTCCAACTGATGCGCTGGGGCGCTTTGGGCAATTTCAAAAAACTGGCTTATAAAGTTGTGACTGACAATAATATGCTCCAGTATTTGAATAATGGGCAAAATACGGCAAGCAATCCGAATGAAAATTTTGCCCGCGAATTCCTTGAACTATTTACCATAGGCAAAGGCCCGCAAATCGGCCCCGGCGACTATACCAATTATACCGAAGATGACATTGTGGAAGCCGCCAAAGTACTCACTGGCTTCCGTACCCGTGCGAATCGCGACGTGGTGGATGCTGAAACGGGTATTCCACGTGGCGATGTGCAGTTTGGGCAACACAAGACAGGCTCCAAAACATTTTCCTCTAAATTTAATAACACTGTTATTGCTGGTGCAACCAATGCAGCTGGAATGTGGGTAGAATTGCAGGCATTTGTTGACATGATTTTTGTGCAACCAGAAACGGCAAAAAACCTGTGCCGTAGGCTGTATCGCACTTTTGTGAGTCGAAATATTACCACTGAAATTGAGACTGATATCATCGTCCCACTAGCTAACACGCTCACGGCCAATAATTTTGAAGTAAAACCTGTGTTACAACAGCTTTTTCTTAGTCAGCATTTCTTCGATGCCGACGATTCCGATAATGCTGACGAAATTATTGGCGGCATGATTAAGTCGCCCCTGGAGCTCAACTACCAAGCCATGTCGTTTTTCGGTATGCCGCTCCCGGATCCGATGACCAATACGGCTTCCTATTTCCAACTCTTTGATCGAGGTATGCTCCAAAGAGCGTTCGGAACGGCCAATCTTCCGCTATTTTACGCCTCAGATGTGGCTGGGTATCCAGCCTATTATTCTGAACCAGATTTCAGTCATCAGTGGTTCAACTCAAGCACCATCATTACCCGGTACAAAGTGGGCCAGATGTTGCTCAGCGGCAAACTTACGATTGGCGGACAGGTTAATAATCCCTTGGGTACGAAACTGGATATTGCCCCTTGGGTCAAAAATAGTGGTGTGATTTCCAACGCGCTGGATGCTCAAATCCTGGTAGAAGATTTGCTGAAATATCTCCTGCCTGAAGAGGTCGATACGGATCGGTTTAACTACTTCCATATTCAGATTTTTCTCGACAATTTGCCACCAGCAGATTGGACTTACGAATGGCAGAATTACCTGAATACCAACAATGCGACGGAAGTTACCTTGATTCTGGAAAGATTCATCAAGGCAATAATGTATTCTCCTGAATTTCAAACTTTCTGAGTATTCGGTAAATGCTTTTTGAGTATTCGGTTATTTGAGGATTTGGTTATTTGTTGTTCAACAGCATGGTATCTGAATGTGCCAGGTGCTGGTGAAAAAACTAGGCTGTGGCAAAACAAATAACCAAATCCCCAAATCCACAAATCCACAACAATTATGAAACGTAGAAATTTTCTCAAAATATTCCCCGCCGCTACGGTAACGCCGTTCGTGGTAAATGGCACGGCTATGCGGCCGTTTGCCAATAGCCAAATGGCTCGCCTGCTCAGCAGTTGCGATGGCGTAGAAGACAGGGTACTTGTGCTCATTCAACTCAAGGGCGGCAACGACGGGCTTAATAATATTATCCCAATCGATCAATATGATCTTTATGCCAATCTGCGTCCGTCTATTGCAATTCCGGAGAGTGCGTACCTCAATTTGGATGGTACGCTAGGAGCAGCCGACCAGGTAGGTATTCACCCTTCTTTATTGAAAGTCAAGGAGTTGTATGACAAAGGATGGGCGACCATAATCCAGGGTGTGGGCTATGAAAGCATGAACCAAAGCCATTTCAAAGGCACTGATCTTTGGATGAGTGGGGGCGATGGCACCCAAGCGAACAATAACATCAGGTCTGGCTGGATGGGGCGCGCGCTTCAGGCTTTTTATCCTGATGTATTGGGTGTGCCAACGACTACTATGCCCGATCCACTCGGCATTCAAATAGGCGACCCCACCACTGCACTCGGTTTTCACACCGAGACAGAACACCAAAATGTGATAAACCTGAGTGGACAGGATGCAGCAGGCTTTTACTCGCTGATTCAGACGATTGGCGGTGCGCCTGTCCTCAATGTTCCTGATTCTGAACATGGAGAAGAACTGGAGTTCATCATGGGGGTCGAGCAGAGTACCAGTTTGTATGCCCAGCGAATCTCTCAGGTTTTTAATGTCGGGTCTAACTTTTTGACCAGTTATAGCACCACAAATACGAATAGCAAGCTTGCGCCACAGCTTAAGACGGTAGCCCGGTTGATCAAAGGTGGGTGTAAGACCAAAATTTACCTGTGTCAACTGGGCGGTTTTGATACGCACAATGCTCAGGTAGATGGCGGAAACCCGACCGTGGGCGATCATGCCGAACTATTGCTCGAATTGGCGGAATCTATCAAATTCTTCATGGATGATCTGGAAGGACTAGGCATTGCGGATCAAGTGACGGCTTGTACTTTTTCAGAATTTGGCCGTTGTGCCAAAGAAAATGGCTCTGATGGCTCCGACCACGGTACCCTTGCACCCATGTTTGTCTTCGGAAAAAACATTGCTGCCGGAGTGCGCGGAACCAACGTAAACCTCTCCAACCTGACCAACGACAACCAATTGCAAGGGGCGCAGTTTGATTACCGTCAGGTGTTCAGCACCTTGCTTCAAGACTGGCTTGGTGCAAACGAGGAGGTACTGACCGAAACGATGTTCGAGGGCTATACCAAAATGGCGCTGGTGGATGCAGCAGCGATAGTAAACCCTGATTGCTACTTGCCTATGACCGTGGGCACGCAGGATAATTACCTGACAGAGAAGCCTTTGACCATTTTTCCGAACCCAGCCAATATTCAGGCTGAAATTGGGTTCAGCAATACAAGCGCTGCTTTTGAGGCTAGGCTCACCCTGCACAGCTTGGGCGGTTCACTAGTTTCCGTGGCCAACGTTCGGGTAGAGCAAGATACCAATGTCTATTTTCTGGATGTCTCTTCTTTACCCCCGGCACCTTATTTCGTTCGCCTGGAAAACAAACTGACTGGCCGAGCTTTTGTGGCCAAACTTAATGTGATTCGATAGTTCTAGTGGCAGGGGCACGAAGTTTTTGATAGTTTGGTCAGATTATTTTGAGATGAGACTAGGCGCGACGAAGGCTTGTAGCGGGCTCTCCATGACTGAGGCGCAACAAAGTATCAGTTCCAAAGAGTCGAACAAACCGTCAAAGACTTCGTGC
>JBBQLD010000295.1:0-6183 GCA_038327555.1 Chitinophagales bacterium | reverse complement strand
CTAACTTCCGTGTCAGTCGCAAAAGTTACTCACCATCTGTCCATCGACAAAAGCCTCAGAGGGCCCTTCTCAATGGCTGACATTAAAACGCAGTATTTCAATGAACTGGTGGTCAACAGAGTTTTTGACGTGTTCGCAAATGACCCGAACATCACAAAAAGTCATCCGGCACTCCAAACCTTATATAACCTAGGCAAAATTGCTGCCTAATTCTTTACGAACCATTGTAAATATATCAACATGCAAATATTACATTACGAGCAAATTGAAGAGTTTCAGCTTATTCAAGATAAATCCGTAAGAATTGCTCGACACTTAAAGGAGTACCAAGTTGAGTTAGAAAAAAATGGTGAATTGTGGCAGGATTGGCGAGAATGGGAAGAATTTATGGAGGACTCCTATCAAATTCAAAAATCTTGGGACAGGTATATGGTTAGCATACATAAACTGGGAAAGATGCGAATACTTTATAATGATCTGGTTATACAATTAGATGAGGCGATAAAAAAAGAAAAGGAATCTCCCAAATACTGTATGAATTATAAAATTTGAGTACCCAAAACTTAAAATTCTGCAATGGTACCCCATTACTCGCACGCTATCAATTTCTTCTATAATCCGATCCGTTTCATCCAGCACAACAATAACCTGCTGATAATTAAAAAATTCTCAGGACTCAATTTCCGCCCATTACAATCTTTGGGCCTCGATTTTCAAGAACTGATTTGCCCTACTTTTCCAAATTACGTTCTTTAATTTGAAGTACCATTTCCCCGCCAATGCCCAATTCCACAATCTTTTGCAGTGTCTCTAACTGAATGTCTGATTTGTCGTTTTCAATCCGGGAAATGTAGTTGCGGGTAGTCCCGCTTTTCAGGGCAACATCTGCTTGGGATAGCCCGGCATTTTCCCTCGCTTTCCGAAGCATTGCGCCCACGTTGACCGATTCCGTTTTTTTGACCAAGGTGCTTTGGCGGTACAATTCCAGTGCGTCTAATTCCAGGGGGCTCGTATGGGCTTCGCCTTTGAAGCTGAAAGAAATCAGCACGTTCGGCCAACAAAGGGTACGGTTTTCAGAAAGGGTAACTTGTTTAAAGGTTTCCCAATCCCGAAGTGCTGCCATTTTGCTGTCGCCTTCAGCTTCCCATTGATTGCAAAGCTGGGCAAAGTCCAAAGCCCTTATCTCGGAGGTATTCCAAAGCAGGGTGATTTTGAAAGGCTCGACGGCAATAATTCTGGATATTTTTTGCAGCGGTTTCATATCTTACTGTTTAAGTGTCGGGTTCAGCTGGTCAAGTGTTCTGCCTACATTGTTCTCCATCTTTCCAACCGAGCGTTATACTCTGAGTTCGGTTGTCTGCTACCTTTTTCGACTACAAGGAATTCCAATTTTTCGGCGGCTTCTAAGCACGAAATTAATTTCGTGGACACAAATTCGTCAAGAAGCCAAAGCAAACCGCGCACATCAATACCTAAGCTTCCTGCGGTGCGACGAACCAGACCATCGCCTGAAACGAGTACACCGCTTTCCCGGATCGCCAGGCAAATGACCGAGCGATCGGGCAAGGACAGGCCAGCAGGCAATGAAATGCCCCTAATTTCTTCAATTGTCATTTCAAATATCTCGAGGGTATTGGTATCTACAAGATGTTGTAAGTCAACCTGTTGTGCGTCATTTAATTCGTCAACAACGAGTTGTGTGGTCACGATGGACAAGCCCAGTTTGGGCATCAATTTCAATAGCCCGGCATAAAGCAGGTCAATAAAAATGTTCGCATCGGTGACGTAAAGGATCATTTGGCAATTTTAGAGAGTTCATCCCGAAACTCGGAGAGGGGTATGCCACGGAGCTCGGCGGCTTTTGAAACAGAAATTAACTCTTCGGCGAGGGCGCGATACAGCAGTTGCTCAAACCGAAACGGTTTTTCGATGCTAGGGCAATCGCCAGGCTCATTTTTTGCCCCGTACTCCCGATTGAGCATAGCAAAAAAGGTACTCAAGTCGTAATTACTGATGCGGTCGAAACGCTTCAAGCGCATCAAAATGGCGCGTATGGATATGCCGTAGGTTTGTTTCACATTGATGAGTTCCTGGAGGTAAATGCGGTTGCGGTGCATGCTGCCGAAATGTTCATTGATGCGACTTTCGGGCAACAAAAAAGCTCCGGCAAAAGCATGGCAGAGTCTTTCTTCCTGTTTTTCTTCACAATCGTCAATGCTCAAAACGAGGTGCGCCAGTTCGTGTAACGCAGTGAAGCGCAGGCGGTCATGTTTGGGTTTTTCACCCTCAATAGCCGATTCAACGAATTTTTTATTGACGACAATCACCGGGCCATTATCTTCAACGACAGTCGAAACACCGTCAAATTCGAGCAATTCATCCACAACCACCACTTTAACCCCGATGGATTCGAGCATTTCCAGCACATTGTAGATGGGGTCAGAGCCTAAAGCGAAGGCATCCCGAAACGCTTGGGCGGCTGCTTCCGCATCCTCCTCGGAGGAGACTCCCGGACGCTTCAATGGGTTTTTAAAGGATTGTTTCGCGTTCAGGATTTCCTCCAATTCAAAGTATTTTTCCAGTGAATCCCGTACTTTTTCGGTGAACGCATCCTGCCATTTTTGGCCTAATTTGCTCCTTTTTCGAAATTTAAAATCACCCAAGGGCAAAAAATGCTCGCGCAAAAAATAATCCGGGCGAACATTCAATGCCTTTGAAAGCTCGCGCAGCACATCAAGACTTGGGTTGCGCGAGCCGCTTTCATATTGTTGCAAGGCTTGTTTGCTCACAAGATGGCCCATTTGGGCGGCAAGTGATTCGAGGGTAAGCCCGTTCATCACGCGGGCAGATTTGAGACGGAGTGCAAGAGGAGACATAATAGAAGAGGAGACTGGATTATAGTTTCTCACACAAAAGTAAAGGATATCTACTATTGGTTGATTTTTTTTACTTTATTTTTTGAACTGTCAACAAAAAGCCTTTAATTTTGCCAACGAAAAAGGCCGACAGTCATGTACTGATGTCGGCCCTCAGGTTTATGAAGCCATTCAAATTGCGCGCGAACACGCCCGCAACCAAGGCTCGGAACTTCGCATCCATCGGCCAAACGGCCAGATCCGCGAAGGTTGGAGTTATGGGAACGACCCGTACCCGCCAAAGGGGTAACGGGCGACGGGCTGCTGATTTCTTCGGCAGCCCGTTTTTTAAAGTTTCACAGGCCATGATTAAATATGGGCAATTATAGCCCTGGATGAATTACTCTAAAAGCGCAGAAAGTGTATTCCCAGAAAATATGAGTTCCGTTTTGATGTCTGCAATGGCTATTCCTGTCATTCGTGTCAACCAATTCGATAACTCTTCGATAGAGTGTGCTCTGGTAGAAATTCTAGCAATTTCTTTATCGGTGTGCCGATCTGTGGTTCTTTGTTTACAAAACTCAATGCCATCTTTTTCCCACCAATCTATGTAAAATCGCATTTTCGAAATGCTTTCGTTGCCATCAAACTTGGTTTTATAAATATAGTCGCCGATCAGAATTTTGGCTTTTAAATTCGATGCAGTGTTTTCAAACTCAAATTCTTGGCAAGGGGTCAGAATCGGTGTCCACGAAATTTTAGACAAATTTTTGAATTTCTGAACAGCTTCAATCGCTCTTTCAATTTCACCTCGGTAAAAATTTGAACGCAAGTCGTGGTGTGATGAGGGGTTGAATAAAGCATTTTTAAAAAAAATGATTTCATTCAATATATCTCTCGGTATTACCTGACCAGCATCTTCGAAGTATTCTGTCATATTGGAAAGTAGGTTCCCTAACTCAAGTGGCTCGCCGTTTTTTGATAGTAGATAACCTTCTGGCAGATATGACTTTAATATCTTTTCGCACGCTCTCCGCAAAGCATTACCGGCAGCAGGATAATCCTTGTTTGCAAAATACAACTTTGCTTTCTCTAAATATCCCAAAGAAGGATCAATAATCAGCGGTTTTTCAAACTGATATTCCTTGCTACCCGGCGGGTGTTCAATGCTGTCAGTCAGATGTTTTACTCCATCAGGATGTTCTGTGATTTTTTCTTCCTGTGCATACATTTCAACTGATTTCCAGTTGCCAGACAGGTGATCCTTCGCCAATTCAAACCATGCCCGATCATACGTCGTCATGAATATTTGAAAATCCTCGAACTTAGCATCTTTCAATATATCCAGCAGTGGAAGGCGATTCCCGGTGTCTAAACCGAGGAAGATATCATCCAAAAAAAGTAAATTTAAAACTTTCGTGGTAGGATTGTTCAATACCGAAGCCAAAAACATAGATATCGCCAACGCCGACAATCGTGCCTCGTTCAGATACTGATGATGTTCTGGAACCTTGAAGCCATTGTATGTTACATCCAAAAATATTTTTGGGGCAGTAAGTTGATTGAGCGTAATGTCATAGGTTGCTCCCTGAACATTAAAAGTGATTTTTATACCATGCTTGAAATACTGGTTAAATGTATTGGTGTCGTCTTCAAGCAGTGCCAAACTGGTATCAAGCCGGTCCTGAAATATTTTTGTTTCCCTGTCAAGTGTTTCAGTTGCCTCATTTATGGTCTGTCCGATTACAGCATCAGGAACAGGGTTTTGCTCTTTTATTTCAATTAGGGACGCGTTTTGTGCCTTTAAACTATTCCATAATGCAGATAACGTTTCCGTTTGTCCAGTGCTGATATAATTGTGCAAGACTCGTTCAACCAGTATGGTAAACAAATCAAAATCGCCGGACTCAGTATTGTCTAAATGCGTAGCAAGCAATTCCCGATAACTGAAAAAGCCCTTGGCCAAGTTTATTTTAGCAATAAAGGCCTTATCAGGAGGTGGAGGAGTGGGAGGTGGAATTTCTTCTTTAGTCGGAAAACGTTGTGCCGTACTTGGCACAAGTTTGCCTGCATTAAATTCGCTGAATGTTATTGCAATATCAGGCATACTGGCATCAAACCAATTGGCTTTTAAACCAATATTCTTTTCTTCAAAATAATCCTTTAAGGCATGGTAAAAAGAGGTTTTTCCGCTACCATTTTCACCATATACTAGCAGATTTTCTCCTTTTTCAAGAGAAAAAGCATAAGGTTGCCCATAAAATGCCCGATAATTTTCAATTTCAATTTTCGTGATCCGTTTCTTCATAGTCGGTTCCTAACATGGTTTCGAGTGTATATTTAGATGATTTAAGCCCTTCCATAATGGTTTTGACCTCGTTAATCGTCCGCAGATAAAACAAGTTGTTTCGCAGTGGGTGCTCTTTGTGCGAAAGCCGTTGAAAAACTGCTCCAATTATTTGCTCCTGCGCTCCTTCTTCGAGCAGGGGCAAGTCGCCCAAATGCTCAAAAAGCGTCATGTTTGACTGTTTGAAAGATTCGGTGAAGTACAACTCATACACCAATCCATTGATGATCTGATCTATATAATCAATGCGCAACTGCAAATCAGGGCTGCTGCCAGCCAGTTGTGTTTCTTTGAGCCAGAGCATATAATCCACCAATTGTTCTAATGCGGCCTTCTGCTCTGGCTTGGCCGCTGGGATTGGCAACTGTTCGATTTTGTATTTCTTCCAGCGGTTGGTGCCCATCCCCGATGTAGTAGAAATTTGATTAAAATACCACTCACCTGCTTTTGAATTGAGTATAGCAAGTAGATACTTTAATTTTTCTCCAGTCATAAAGAATAGGGTAGCCTCAGGATAAAACCCTTTGTCATCGTAGGAAAATTTAGGTGCATCAGATAGTTCACCCCAAAGAATCTTGGGTTTTTCAAATTCGCCTAAATAAGCGCAGTTTCTAAGATTTGACCAGTGTTCTCCTTTATCTAACCTTTTTTCCAACTGAGGCTGATATTGTTGAAAGTAATGAAAAATTGTCGGGTAGTCTTTAATTACATTGATTCGTGGAAGATTTGACTGTCTTACTCCATTGTGACTATTGATAATCCAAAAATTTGAAAAATTTGAAGCATACCGCTGTACGTCTCTACCTCTTAATACTCGCTTGATAATTTGCGCATTTTTAGTATCCGCAGTAATCAATTCATTCATTATAGCCTCATTGATAATAAAAGCCTCATTAAAACCAGTTTTGATTCCAAAATTAATGTTGATTTTCATATCAATCAACCTCTTTTTATCTTCCTCCATTTTCTCCCTCAATCGCA